>JBGPID010000245.1:0-4940 GCA_041484725.1 Geobacteraceae bacterium
ATGAAGGGAGGTTTGTTTCCGTTGCAAAAGATGGGAAAAGCTGGACAAGAACTTTTGGCAGGACCAAGGGGGAAATTATCCCATTGTTCGGAAGCGTATCGTTTTTATGGTTTGCCTGGGAAAGGGCAATCAGGTTGGAATCTATGTGTGAGGGGCCCAAATCATGATAAACGCCACTATTCGCTTCACCAGCGAACAAGAGAAACACAAAGCCGAAACAGATTATTATGCTGTTCATTTTCACGGGCATTCCCTGGATCGCTTAATCCGCAGCAGTAAAACGTGTCAATCAGTTTGGTTTAAATATCAAATTGAATTTGCTTTCTTCCGGCATATGTGGTTACAGACTACTGAAAGCGGTTTTTTTGTGGAACTCTTGGGTACCACATGCCCGATCAAAGCCCGAACACACGAAGGCAATAAACTATTCCATTAGCAATGGTAACAGACTAAGATAAATTTTGTAAATTGTCAAATACTATAATATTGAAAAAATAATCTCTATTAGTTTTAATAATGGTACATAATAATATCATTTAGGCATCAATATATATACATTTATATTGATTATTCAGGCCGTTTTGCCAAGATGTTGCATGATTTCCATGGTTGCCGCGGTTATCAATTCGCCTGGATCAGGCAAGAATATATAGAATTTTAACGCCAACAATTTACTTGTCAATAGACCCTGCAATTTTTTTGGCTGACCCGCTCTCGTCAGGTAATCCTGAATGCATCCTTTTGTTCCGTCATGCCGGGTCGCAATCATAAAACGGCCGATACACGCTTCACGGGAAATGATGCATGCATCACACCGCCCGTTCCAACAATGCAAGGAGAAAGGATGAACAGTAGAGAACCGGCGCAGGCGCTGCACGGCAGGGAGTCGGCATGTCCGGTCTGTGCAAGCAGCATTATCCAGCCGGGTAAGTCGCACAGCCGGGAGCTCGCCGGCCCGGAAGACGGCCGCATCTATTACGTGTCGAACGTACCGGTTACCGATAAAGACGGAACAACGGCAAAGGCATCCATAATGTACGACATTACCGAATGCAGGAGGCTTAAAGAGAATCTGCGGGGAGACAAGAGACTCAGCGAGGGGGTGATTAACAGCCTGACGGGGATTTTTTTCTTTTGAACGCGGAGCTGCAACTCATCTGCTGCAACAGGAACCTTGAAGAAATTTCGGGACATTCAACCGCGGAACTGGCCGGCATGCATCCGCCGGTTTTTTGCCGGTTCGGAAAAGGAGATGATTGCGGAAAAATTCCGCGAAGTTCTCGAATGCTGGAAAACTGCTCTGGAGGCGCATTTCCTGAAAAAACCGGGAACATGATCCCTCATTCCCTGACATGTCCAATGGATTCCAATGGTTAACTGATCATCGTACGCTGAAATTTACTGCAGATTCCGCTTGATCCTCTCCACCGCTTCAATCACGTTGTCGCGGTTGGCGAATGCCGACAAACGGAAGAACCCTTCGCCGGAAGGGCCGAAACCGCTGCCGGGGGTGCCTACCACGTGACATTCGTTCAGGAGCTTGTCAAAGAAGTCCCAGGAGGCCAGCCCCTGCGGGGTCTTGAGCCAGATGTAGGGGGCGTTGACGCCGCCGTAGACGGTTAGCCCGGCAGAGGCCAGGCCGTCGCGGATGATCCGGGCGTTCTCCATGTAGTAGTCGATGATCTCTCGGGTCTGCTTCCACCCCTCGTCGCTGTATACCGCCGCGGCTGCCTTCTGCACCGGATAGGAGACGCCGTTGAACTTGGTGGACTGGCGCCTGTTCCAGAGATTGTTGAGCTGCACCGCCTCACCTCTGATCGTGCGGGCGACCAGTTCCTCCGGCACTACAGTCAAGGCGCAGCGCACCCCGGTGAAACCGGCGGTCTTGGAGAAGGAACGGAACTCGATGGCGCATCTCTTCGCCCCTTCGATTTCGTAGATGGAGTGCGGGATCGCGGGATCCGTGATGAACGCCTCGTATGCGGCGTCGAAAAAGATGACGGCGTCGGTCTTCAGGGCGTAATTGACCCACCCGCGAAGCTGTTCACTGGTTGCTACCGCGCCGGTCGGGTTGTTGGGGAAACAGAGGTAGATGATGTCAACCTTGTGTCGCGGAAAATCGGGGGTGAATCCGTTCGCCTCGGTGCACGGCATGTAGACAAGCCCCTTGTAATAGCCCAGTTCATCCGCATCGCCGGTGCGTCCTGTCATGACGTTGGTGTCGTTGTATACCGGATAGACCGGGTCTCCGATCGCAACTACGTTTCCCAGGGCAAAGATGTCGAGGATGTTGGCGGTATCGCACTTGGAGCCATCGGAGATGAAGAGCTCGGAGCCCTTCAACTGCACACCGAGGGGGTTGTATGCTTTTTCGATGATTGTGTCGATAAGGAACCCGTACCCCTGTTCGGGGCCGTATCCCATGAAGGTTTTTTCGCCGGCGAGATCCTCCACCGCCTCGTGGAAGGCCTTGATGACGGCGGGGGGGAGCGGCCGGGTGACGTCGCCGATGCCGAGGCGGATCACCCTGGCCAGGGGGTTTGCCTCGGTGAAGGCGCGCACGCGCCGGCCGATCTCGGGAAATAGGTAACCCGCCTTCAGTTTCAGGTAATTTTCGTTAACCAGTGCCACTTATATCCCCCTAATTCTTTGCATCCGATCTATACGAATTAATCCTATATGCCATGCATGCATAGCAAAACTTTCCTATGAGATAAAAGGAACGTCGATTTTGCGGCAAGGTCAAGGCGCCGAGGAAGAGCGCGGAGACGTAGCATAGCTACGTCGCACAAGCGATGACGAAGGCAACGCAGAGATTGCCCAAAAGCGGCGTTCCCCCTAGCGGAGGCCCAGCACGTCCTGCATGTCGTAAAGCCCCGGCTTCCGCCCCACGACCCATCTGGCTGCGCGGACCGCGCCGCGGGAAAACATGTCGCGGGTATGGGCGCGGTGGGTCAGCTCGATCCGCTCTCCCTGGCCGATGAAGTAGACCGTGTGATCACCGACAATATCGCCGCCGCGAATGGTCTGCATACCGATCTCTTCCCTTGTCCGCTCGCCGGTAATCCCTTCCCGATGGCAGTTCGCCACCTGCCGGTAGTCGCGGCCGAGCGCCCCTGCCACCACCTCCCCCATGCGGACCGCGGTGCCGGATGGGGCGTCCTTTTTCATCCGGTGATGGGCCTCGACGATCTCCACGTCGAAGTCGTCTCCCAATATCCCGGCTATGTCGGCCAGCACCTTGAAGCAGACATTCACCCCCACCGACATGTTGGGGGCAAGGACAACCGGGATATCTTTCGCCAGTTCCTGCGCCAGGGCCCGCTCCTGGTCGGTAAATCCCGTTGAACCGATGACGATCGCCTTCCGGAAAAGTCCGCATACTTCTAGGTTCTTGAGGGAGACCTTGGGGGTCGTGAAGTCGATGAGGACATCGCATCCCTTGACCAGTTCATTCAATTCGTCGGTAATTATAATGCCCCGTATGCCGCAACCGGCAATAAGCCCGGCGTCCTGACCCAGCATCGGATGCCCAGGCCTTTCCAGGGCGCCGCAGAGTTCCACCCCTTCCGCCTCGTGAATGGCGACGATGACCCGCCCCCCCATGCGCCCCGCGGCCCCGCTGACAGCAATTTTAATCATTTTATGCTCCATTTATTTGCCTCTGCCAGTTTGTCAGAGGAACGGAAAGTACGGATTTATTTTCCCGGTCCAGGATAAAAGCGATAAACCTAAAAACCATGAATATCACACAAAGCCACAAAGACACTAAGGAAACAAATGCTTATCTGCAATTCTAATGGAACACTATTTATGGTGAATAGTTTCGACACACAGGATAATGGTTTCTTTGTGCCTTCGTGCCTTTGTGTGAGTAAACGGTTTTAAAACTTCCCATACCCCGGGAAAAAGATTTCACCGTGACTCTGTGAGGTTCGACAGATTTGTCCATCAGATCAACCCGTACTCTTTCATGATGGCCGCAAGCTTTGCCCTGTTGGCGTCCGACATCGGCGCGAGTGGCAGTCTTACCTCGTCGGAGGCCTTTCCCATGAGCGCCACGGCGGTCTTGACCGGTACCGGATTGGTCTCGATGAACATGGCGTTCGAGATCTTGAGGAGTTTCAGATGTAACTGTCGCGCCTCTTCCATCTTTCCGGCGCGGAAGGCATCGACCAGGGCCGCCACCTCTTTCGGCATGATGTTCGCCACCACCGAAATCACCCCCTTGGCGCCGCACGCCATCATCGGGAAGGTAATGAAGTCGTCCCCGGACAGGAGGTCGAGCTTGTCGCCGCACAGGGCAAGGACCTCGGATGCCTGCTGGAGGGAGCCGGTCGCCTCCTTGATGGCGACGATGTTGGAGATCTCCGCCAGCCGCGCCACGGTCTCGGGGAGGAGGTTGACCCCGGTCCGCCCCGGGACGTTGTAGAGAACCTGGGGAAGCGCCACCGCATCGGCAATCGCCCTGTAATGGCGGTAGAGCCCTTCCTGGCTGGGCTTGTTGTAATAGGGGGTGACTAGCAGCGCCCCGTCGGCGCCGATTCTTTTGGCGTGCGCGGTCATTTCGATCGCTTCCGTGGTGGAGTTGGAGCCGGTGCCGGCGATGACCGGGACCCGCCCCTTTACCTGCTGCACCACGATCTCTATAACCCGGTCATGCTCCGCATAGTCGAGAGTCGAAGCCTCGCCGGTGGTGCCACATGGTACGATACCGTCGGTGCCGTTCGCGATCTGGAATTCCACAAGCTCGCGGAGCTTCTCTTCATCGATGACGTCGTTCCTGAAAGGTGTGACGATTGCGACGATACTTCCCGTGAACATAGTTTAACCCTCCTCTATGGGAAATCATTGGTAAATCTATAAAAACGCGGGGACCTTTTCCCCTCTGATCAGATCGTCCCAGGTTTCCCGCTCGCGGATCACCTCGAACTCGCCAC
>JBGPID010000246.1:0-4924 GCA_041484725.1 Geobacteraceae bacterium
GCTACAATCTGGTCCATAGCGTCGTCTTTCTGTGTTAGTGGATTTGTTGGGGAACAAAGCCATTTTAACCCAGTTTGCGACGCTATACTACTTATAATTACAGCATGTTACACATTTATTTTAACTGCGAAAGTTGAGTTATTGAGATTACCTAAACGGTAAAAAATCAAACAAAAAACTCGATTTCCTTGCGTCTTTGTGGCTTCGTGTGAGTTAGATGTTTTCAGAAAACTGGTTCTAATCCGCCTTTATCCGTTCGATCCGTCCGATCCGTGTGTCAGGTTTTCCGATTTTCCCTTCAGTCTTCAACCTGTCTTTCAAAACTTCGCATTCAGGTTGAAGTGGAAGACATCGATTCCCAGAGGGGGCCCGGAAATTTCGTTCGCTGAGAACCACCGGGCCGACAACCAGACATTCCTGGTCAGCCCGAAGTCGCCGCCGATAATCCACCCCTTGGCATTTGTCCCCCCCAAGTGGAAGTCTTGATCGGTATAGGCATCCATGACCGCATCCGCCCCCAGATACTTATAGAAGAGCAATCCCTTCCACTCCCCGAAGTTCTGAACAATCGGATAACCGACCGTAATGCCCAGCTGGTAGCCTTCCACCTCCTTTTTCACATCGGCGCCGGTACGGGCATTGACATCTTTCTGGTTGAATCCCAGGTTGTTCACATAATCGGCAATTAAGACGACGTGCATCGGGTGCCAGTACCCAAGGTCGAGTGAACCGGTGATGTTCAACTCCTTGAACTCGGAGGCATAGGCGGTCTTGATAGCCGACGACGTGTCAATGTCCATCAGGGTGTTACCCTTCTGCTGGAACTGCGGCGCTGTCCAGTCCGTCAACCCCGGCTGTGACGGGTTGTTCACAATACCTACCGTGTGCTCGTAATCGTAGAACGCCACGCCGAGCTTGGCGCACAGGTTGTCCAGATGTTTGTACTTAACGCCGAGCTGGCCGCCGAAGAGCCACTTGTCACGGCTGGAGAGTTCCACTTCCTGCAAGGGAAAGGCCCCGGCAGTGAGGAAAAGGCCCCAGTCCGGGGCCAACTGGTGGCTATATTGAACGGCGATACCGTCGAAGTTGAGGTCCGGATACCAGACCAGATCGGTGTAGAACCATGGATTGACGAACCTCCCACCCCAGAAAGTAAGGTCGGAAATGGGGCTCCACTTGAGGAACGCCTTGTTCAGCACGATCGATTTATTATTAAATCCGTCCCCCAATGTTGCGTTGGGTGACGGATTGCTTGTGGTCCCGGTGGCGAGGCCCGCTCCAATCTCTAATCCGTCGGCCAGCTTGGCGTTCACATCCAGCCGGAAACGCAGGCGAATCCGGTTCCGGTCGATCGTGCTGTTCATAATTTGCGTCGGATTGGCAGGCTGAAGGAAATCGCCGTTATTCTTGTCGAAAAAGTCTCCTTCGTAACGGAGACGGAAGTCGCCGCTCAGATGGATATTCTGCCACCACTCATCTTTCAGTATATTCTTGATCTTATCGTCGATCTCCCATGCCGTATTTTTCCTGATCTGATCGATATAATCCTGCTCCTTGTTCTCCATGACGGTTGTGACCGCGCCCGAAAGGTATTTCTCCCGGTAGAATTCCTCCAGCTTCGCGGCATAGGCCGGGGTGATGACCCCGATGACCCGCATGCGATCGATGAGCTCTTTCACATCCGTGATGTTGCCTAACTGGGTGTCAAAATCGAACGCCCTGTTCCCCTTCCTGATCCACAACTCCCGCAACTGCCGGATGAACTCCTTGTCACCTGACGGAAGCACCAGTTGATTAGCTTCCTGGACCTTGGTGGCCGGTGCCTGCGCGACCGACCCCTTTCCCTCTTCAGACAAAGGGGTCCTGGCAACGTTCTGGATGAAAGAGGCAGCCTCCTCGCCGGTGACAACCCCTTTCTCCCGCAAGAGATCGACCAGCGCCTTCAGATCCTCTCTTGCCAGGGTTTTATAGACCATTTGCCGTATGAAGGCGGCAGACTCTTGATCGCTGATAATTTTTTTCTCTTTCAGGAGATCGAGGATCCTCCCGACAGGGCTGTCATTGCTCTCTGCGACCGCTTTATCATCGGCATACACAGGTGAGACATTCCAGATGAATAAAAACAGCAGAGCAAGGCCGACCAGACGTGCGCAACAGCGCTTCATAAACCCTCCAAAATATATAGCGGACAGTGGACAGTGAACAGCGTACAGCGTGCAGTGGATAGTGGTTAGTGGATAGTGGTTATTGGTTAGCGAACAGGGTTCGAGGCTTATTCACTCTTCACCCTTCACTATTCACTACTCACTATTCCGTGTTACCCCTGCGATGTTATCTTCAGCGTCATCCCCGCAGGCATACCCGCCGGCGGCGGCTCGTTGATCTTTATCTCCCCCAGGGTCGCCTGGACCGCCTCGTCTATCTTGCTGTTGCCGGACGCGCCGACAATATGGAACTTGACGATGACACCCCGTGGATCGAGGACGATCTTCACCATGGTCTGAAATTTCCCTTTCGGGATGCCTCCGTCCTGATCCATTTTCTTCTTCACCTTCTTTTTTATCTCATCCTGGATCTTCTGGGTGTACCAGCCGTACTTGGACAGAAGCGACAGACGATTCATCCCCCCGCCGCCACCTCCCAGGGTAATCGCGCGTCCCCCCTTTTTTCCCACCAGGCCGAAGGAGTCTCCCCCCGCGCCCCCTTCTGCGTCCACCCCCAGGTCGTTGCCGGCCGGGGTATCGTCCTGAGAATCATTCTGCGGGGTGTCCTGCTGTTGCGGAATATCCTGAATAACCTCCTGTTTCGGTACCTCCTTCGGGATCTCCGGCTCAGGCGGCTTTTCCTTGACATCCGGCGGCGGCTTAAGCAGTGTCACCGTCGATATCTGCTCCTTCTTCCGCGGGCCGACGTCGGTCAGCACAACCTTGACGATAAAGCCGATAACCACCAGGAAAAAAAGACCGATCACCCCCGGCACCAGCAAGTTCTGATAGGGGGTTTTTTTATGTTTTTTCTTATGGTCGGCCATAATTAGTGATTAATGATTAGTGGTTAGTGTTCTTTTAAGCCTTCATCCAGTATCTTTTTGTCGCATGTCACTAGTCACTAGTCACTAGTCACTGGCTTCACTTGACCAGCTTCTGCGTCACCAGCCCCAGTTGGGTTATCTCCAGTTTCTGCAGCAGGTCGAGCACTTCGATGATGTTCTTGTAGGTAATCTTTTCGTCACCCCGGACCACCACGGGCAGGTTCGGGTCGGCGGCCTTGGCCTGGCGCAGCCGCGTTTCCAGTTCCCCAATGGTAACCGGGTAGCTGTCGAGAAAGATCGTTCCCTCGGCAGTAATGGTGATCGCTTTGGTGGTGGGCTTTATCTTGCTCACCGCGGCGCTCGCCTTGGGGAGGTTCACGCTGATCCCCTGGACCGACGCGGTAACGACGATCATGAAGACCACCAGGAGATTCCAGGCCAGGTCGAGCATCGGCACGACATTGATTTCCGCTACCTCATCAAGGTCATCGGACGGCGCTTTCATGCATCCTCCCCATGGAACCCTTCCACCTTAAGGGCGTATTCTTCGATGAAATGGCGCGTTTCCACGTTCAGGTTTTTCATGTGCAATATCAGGAAGCTGTAGGCAAAGAGGGCCGGAATGGCCACCAGCAGACCGAACAGCGTGCAGGCCAGGGCCGAGGCGACCCCCGGAGCGATGGCGGAGAGGTTGGCCTCGCCCGCCTCGGCCAGGCTGGCGAAGGTGTTCATGACCCCCCAGACCGTGCCGAGCAGCCCCCAGAACGGCCCGCCGGAGATGCCGAGGGTCAGCACGATCATCCAGGCGTTCATCTTCCTGACCTCCACCGAATTGGCCCTGTCCAGGGCGGCGCGGAAGATATTCATCGCCGAATTGGTCAGGGAAACCTCATCGCCTTCCCCCCCATGTTTTTCGACCCAGTTGATGATCTGGTCGTAGCCGGCCCTGTAGATGCGGAACAGGGTGGAATTCTCGAAATTTTCATCCTCCATGTCCAGTTCCAGCGGATCGTGCAGATTGTTGAAACTCTCCAGGAAGGCCTGGTTTCCTCTCTTGATCTTCTGCAGCTTGGTGAACTTGTTGATGAACACCCCGGCTGACATGATGAGCATGGAGGTGCAGAGGGCTATAACGAGCCAGCCGTCAAAGGTAATGCTCTTGGCGGTGACCTTGATAAGTCGGATGGTGAGGTTCTCTTCGCCTGCTCCTCCCGATTCCTCCTGCTGATAGGTGGTCAGCTTCCCCCCTTCCCCCTGGCCGGCGAAGGCCCCCGCTATCCAGGCGGCGGAACGAGGGATGTTGCCCAGTTCTATTTCGTCCAGATCGCCGGCAAAGGCGTTCTGGGCGCTCATGGAGGCGCCGATAGAGATCTCCCCCGAGGGGGCCGGTAGTGAGGCAAGGAGATTGAGCGCAGCTACCTCCTTACCATCCAGGTAGACACTGGCGATCTGCTTTTCCGAATCGGCGGAGACGGCAAGGTGATGCCAGCCCTTGAGCGTCATCTGCGCCTTCTTGTCGCTCGTTACCGGCTGCTTGCCGCTGGTCGTGACACGGAGATAGGGGCGGTCCTGGTCGATGCCGATGACGACGGACTGCTTGGCGTCCTCCCAGGAGAATAGGCGGGCATCGTTTTGCGCCTGGTTGATCCTTACCCAAGCCGAGAAGGTTAGCCCCTTGGCGAAATTAAGAGAAGGCGAGCGCTGCACGACGATCTTTTCGCCGGTCCCCTTGAAGGTGACCCCGTTGCCGATTATCGACGGGGTTCCCTGGGCTCCTGCAAAGGCCGCGGCATGGTTTGAGTAGTTGGTCGCGTCCTTCGGCGCCCCTTCCGTCTCGGCCAGGTGATAAACCAGCACCTGCCCGGTGTCGTAAGTGCCGCCCGGCTCCTGGCC
>JBGPID010000247.1:0-4895 GCA_041484725.1 Geobacteraceae bacterium
ATGACATAATCGATCTTTGCATTGCTTCCCGGCTTGTACGCCCCGATATTGATGAGGTCTTCCGACTGGCGATAGAGCGCCAGCGCTTCCCTGAATTTTCCCGCAAGTCTCTGGTGCATCTTGTCGGTAACATTCGTCATCACCCTGCTTATGCTGGAAAGAACATCGATGGGAGGATATATGGATCTTGCCGCCAGTTCCCGGGAAAGGACGATATGGCCATCCAGTATGCTGCGCATGGCATCGGAGATCGGCTCGTTGAAATCGTCCCCTTCAACCAGTACCGTGTATAAACCGGTGATGCTGCCCCGTGAAAAGTTCCCGGTCCGCTCCAGAAGCCTCGGCAGCGCGGCAAACACCGAAGGGGTATAGCCCTTTGTGGTGGGGGGCTCGCCTATGGCAAGTCCCACCTCCCGCATGGCCATGGCAAAACGGGTGGCCGAGTCCATCATCAACAGCACCCTCTTCCCCTGGGCCTGAAAAAACTCGGCGATGGTAGTGGCGATATAGGCCCCCCTCATTCTTACCAGGGGAGGCTGATCCGATGTTGCAACCACCACCACGGATTTTCTCAGGCCTTCCTCTTGCAGGTCCTTTTCCATAAATTCCCTGAGTTCACGCCCCCTTTCCCCGATCAGGGCGATTACGTTAACATCCGCCTCAGTATGCCGGGCGATCATACCCAGCATGGTGGACTTGCCCACCCCCGAGCCGGCCATGATCCCCACCCGCTGACCCTCACCGCAGGTCAGCAACCCGTTTATCGCGCGTATGCCCAGATCGAGCGGCAATTTGATCGGCGCGCGTTTCATAGGGTTGACAGGATTTGCATAGATCGGGTACTCCTCCTCGACGGCGATCGGCCCTTTGTCGTCAATGGGCTCTCCCAACCCGTTTATTACCCGCCCCAGCAGGGCATTCCCGACACCGAGCGCGGATTTTTGCCGCCGGACCGAAATAAGGCTGCCGAGCCCTATTCCCCTTAATTCTCCGAGGGGCATGAGGAGGGTTTTATTGTCCCGGAAACCGACTACTTCGGCGGGAATGGGCTGGCCGCTCATCGGATGAATCTCGCAGAGAGAGCCAACCGTCGTCTCCGGACAGAACCCCTCGATTACCAGTCCAACCACCTGTGCCACTTTGCCGTGAAACCTCATGGGTCTTATCGACTGCATCACCGGCATATATTTTTTCAGATTTACCTGACGGCCTCTCATGGGGTTAATTCCTTGTCCGGCTGGGATGTTGGCTCATTAATATCCACAATTTCGCACAGCATACTTCTCTCCTCGATCAAGCCCCTGTATATCTCATCCAGTTGTGCCTCTATCCGTGCATCAATAACGCCGGTCGAGCTTTCGACAACGCATCCCCCGAGAGTCGTCGCCTCATCAGACTTAAGGGTGATTTGCCGCTCATCGCCGATACCGGCAAGAAATAACTCCTTGTTGGAGGATATTACCTTGTAATCGTCCGGGTTGAGGCAGACGACGATATCCTGTTGCTCGGGGAATACCCTTAAAGCCTCGCTCACCAGTTGCGTCAAAATCTGTCGATCATGTTTGATTTCCTGCCGGATGATCTTCTTTGCCACCATGAAAGCGAGCTTCAGGAGTTCCTCTTCACTCTCCTTGATAATTCTTTCCCGCAATCGCGAAACAATCGAGATTGCTCCGGTCAGCGCACTGCATATGCCGGCAAGATCTTCATCGGCTTGTCTTCTCTCCTCTTCAGCCCCCTTGGTGAACGCCTCCTGAATTCTCTTCTCCAGGTCTTCTTCACTTAAATGGATCATGCCGGGTGTTGCATACACTTCCACAGGCAACTGTGCTTCGCCGGCGGGTTCCGGCCTGTCGTCTGCCAACGGTTGAGAAGCGCCGTCGGAAAAAAACGGGGAAAACCCGTCATTTCCGCCATGGAACGGGTGAGCGGGCTTTTTCTGGAAAACATTGAAACAGAAGTCGGCGACCGACCGATCCGCACAATTTCCCGACTTAATGACCCTAGACGAGAACATCGTCTCCTCCACGCCCGACTATCACAATTTTCCCTTCCTCCTCAAGCCTGCTGGCCACCTTGACGATCTCTGTCTGGGCCTTTTCCACGTCCGAAAGGCGAACCGGGCCCATTACTTCGAGGTCTTCCTTAATCATGTCCGCCGCGCGGGATGAAATGTTCCGAAAAATCTTTTCCTTGAGTTCGTCCGTGCAGGTCTTGAGGGAAAGGGTCAGTGTCTCGGTGCTCACTTCCCTCATGATCTGCTGGATATACCGCTCATCCAGATTGAAGATATCTTCGAAGGTAAACAGGTACTTCCGGATGATCTCCGCAAGAGGTGGATTGAGGACATCCAGGGCGTCAAGGATCTGTTTTTCCCTGCTCCTGTCCAGATGGCTGAATACCTCCACGACCTTTTCAACGCCTCCCACCTTGAAACGCTGGACTCCCCCCATGGAGGTAAACTCTCTTTTTATGACATCGTCGATTTCGGCGAGTATTTCCGGAGAAACCTGGTCGACATCGGCAATGCGCATGACAACATCCGCCTGCAATTCCTGGGGAAGGTGGCCGATGACCTCGCCGGTCTGTTTCGGCCGGAGCTTTGCAAGGATTACCGCGATTGTCTGCGGATGTTCCTGGGAAAGGAAGTTGGCGATGGTTTTTGCATCCATGTTTGCAAGAATATCGACGATTTCGCCGCGAGACGAATATATCTCCTGCAGCAGTATTTCCGCTTTCTGGGGACCGAGGGCCTTTTCCAGGACCTTCATGACGAATTCCTCTCCCTGGGAAAAGAACCCGGACGACGGATCCGTCATGGAGCTGAACTCCTGCACGACCGTGTCGATCACCGGGCGTGAGACATGCCCCAATCCGGCCATGCTTTGTCCGATTTTTTTGATATCATCATCCTCAAGATGGTCGAATACCTTGCTCGTTACATCCGGGCCAAGAAAAAGAAGAAGTATTGCGGCCTTGTCAGCTCCGTTCATCTAAAACCTCTGGGGTGATTGGATTATTATTCCGTCTGCTTCAGCCAGCTCTGCAGGGCCTGGGCGGTCTGATAAGGGTCTTTTTTCACCGTCTCGATGAGTTCGAGCTGGTTGACCTTGCTCATCGCGAGTTGCGCCTGCTGTGCTGCGACGCCCAGTTCTCCGGGACCTTCCTCGATTCTTTCAAAAGATCTCCTGCCTGCCTGGCTGTTCAAAGCCAGGTTTTTCACCATCGGCCTGATTACCAGGAAGATCAGCGCGAGGAAGCCGAGCCCGATAAGCAGGTTCTTCAAAAGGGTCAACAAAATCGGCGCTTCCCACCACGGAGAAGTTGCCCCTTCCCCATCAGCCGCCACATCCTGGAAGGGAATGTTGGCGACCGTGACCTGGTCTCCCCGGCCGGGATTAAATCCTACCGCGCTTTTAACGAGTCCTTCGATCTTCTGCAATTCATCCGGGGTTCTGGGCAGATATTTCGGCGGGAGAGCCTTCCCCTTTTTGCTTATTGTCTGCTCGTATCTGCCGTCAACAAGCACGGCAACCGATATCCTGGTTAATGCCCCCGCGGGCTCAACAGTCCGGGACGTCGATCGGCTTATCTCGTAATTCTTCGTCTCGTCGTTCTTGCTTCCACCACCCGGCACCGCCGGCGGAACCGGAGCCTTGGCCAGGTTGCTCTGCACCCCGGGGACCCCCGTCGGCATAACGATATTTTCCTTTTGCTCACTGCGCTGTTCGCTCCGTACGACTGCCTGCGGATCATATCTTTCCTCGTACTTTTCCAGATTCTTCAGATCCAGAGTAACGTTGACCCGCGCCGCCGACTTGCCCGCGCCAACAACCCTGTCGAGCAGTGACTGCAGACGATCTTCGACGTTCTTTTCAAAATTGTGCTGGGTTTCCAGCATGGTTGAGGCGAGCCTGCTTGCCGGGTCGGATACGGCTGGCCTGTTAAGCATTCTCCCCCGGTTGTCGATGACGGTTATATGCTCCGGGTCCATCCCCTCCACGGAGGAGGAGACAAGATGAATGATCCCCTGGACTTCGTTCTCACTGAGGAGACGCGCGGACTTCATTTTAAGCACCACGGAGGCGGTAGGACTTTTTTCGTTTTCCTTGAACAGGGCTTTTTCGGGGAGCGCCAGGTGCACCCTGGCCTGTTCTACCCCGGTAATCTGGGCTATGGTCCGCGACAGTTCCCCCTGCATGGCCCGCTGGTAGTTCAGTTTCTGCACGAATTCGGTCATACCGAAGTTTTTCCGGTCGAATATTTCAAAGCCGATGCCGCTTCCCTGCGGCAGCCCTTCCGAAGCCAGGGACATGCGCAGTTCGTAGACCTTGCCCGCCGGGACTAGTATCGATTTGCCGTCGTCGGATACACGGCACGGCACCTTCATCTCATTGAGCTTTTTCATGATCTCGCCCGCATCTTCGTTGCCGAGATTGGAAAAGAGCGGCTTATAGTCGATCCTGTTCGCGGTAGTGATCAAAAGGCCGAAGAAAATGACCGACAGTAGCACGATCCCGCAGACTATCCAGCGTTTGGTGGGAGAGAGTGAAATTATGGGGGCGATAAGTCTGTTGATACCCTCTGGCATACGATCTCCGAAAGAAAGGTTCTATGTTCTATGTTCTATGTTCTAGTCTCTGCTTTTTAACGTTGAACTTTGAACGTTGAACAGTTCAACTGTTTCAGACCTGCATTTTCATGATTTCCTGGTAGGCTTCCACTGCCCTGTTCCTTACCTGGGTAAGAAACTGGAACGAAATGTTTGCCTTTTCCACTGCCATCATTACTTCATGCAGTTCCCTGGAGTCGCCGGTAACCATATTCCTGATTTTGCCGTCTGCCTGTGCCTGCATATCACTGACCTTGCCGACCAGCTCCTCGAAAAAATTGCC
>JBGPID010000248.1:0-4865 GCA_041484725.1 Geobacteraceae bacterium
GGGGCTCGTCAAACCGCTCATTTTCGGCTTAATCATCGTCATGATGGGGTGCTACAACGGACTGAACACGCGCGGCGGAGCAGCGGGAGTCGGCGAGGCGGCCAAACGGACCGTGGTCCTCTCCTCGGTCCTGATCCTGGTTACGGACTTTTTTATCGCCAAGATCTTCGTGACATTAAGATAGGGCGGGGAATCGAATGGAAGACAAAGAGACGGCTGAACAGGGAATCCGGGTAAGGAACATGAGCTACTCGATAGACGGGAGAAAAATTCTCGCGGATGTTTCCCTCTTCGCGGAAAAGGGAGTAAACCGGACCATCCTCGGCGCCAGCGGTTCCGGGAAGACCACCATCCTCAAGCTGATGCTCAGTCTGCTCAAACCCGACGCCGGTGAAATCCTCATCGATGGAATTTCCCTCACCGGTCTCACTGAAGAAGAGTTGATCCGGGTCCGGCGGAAGATCGCCATCGTCTTCCAGGGGGGGGCGCTCTTCGACTCCATGACCGTGGGGGAGAACGTGGGATACCGCCTCTTCCAGGATGGCGAGCTCAGCGAAGCGGAAATCGAGCGGATAATCATCGAGAAGCTCAGTTTCGTCGGTCTTGAAGATACCATCGATTATTACCCCTCCCAGCTGTCGGGAGGAATGAAGAAGCGGGTCGCCATCTCGCGGGCGCTCACTTCGGAGCCGGATTACATCTTTTTTGACGAACCGACTACCGGCCTCGACCCGGTGGGGGTATACAATATCTGCCACCTGATACGGCGCCTCCAGGAGGAGGGTAAGACGACCCTCCTGGTAACCCACGACCTGGTCACCGCCTTTGCGGTATCGGAGCGTTTCTCATTTATTCATGCTGCGCGACTGATCTTCGACGGGACAAGGGAAGAGATGATGAAATCCGAGTCGCCGGCGATCCGCGAGTTCCTCAAGCCGACCGATACATCGCTCTTCGCATTGCCCAATACGCCTTCCGGAGGGAAGTTCCATGAAGCGAAGCGATAACATTGCATGGTCTCAGCTCAAAGTCGGTATCTTTATCATCTGCGCCCTCATCTTCCTGGCGGGAGGGATCATCATCATGGGGAAACAGACCAATCTCTTTTCCCCCAAAGGGAAGCTCTCGGTTATCATGACCGACGTGGCAGGCCTCAAGGTCGGCGCCCCGGTCTGGCTGGCGGGGGTCGAGATGGGGGCGGTGACCCGGATCCGTTTCGAGCACCCCCACACGAGCAACGAGGTGGAGATCGACCTGGAGGCGGACCGGGAGGCGATCAAGAAGATCGGCCCCGATTCGATCATAACCGTCAAGACCCGCGGCTTGATGGGAGAGAAGTATGTGGACATTACCCCGAGCAGAGTCTACTCCGAGGTTCCCGCGAAGCGGCTCTACGGCACGCAGCTCCCCAAGCTCGACGACGTGATGGTCAAGGCGGGGACGACTTTCGACACCCTCAACGGGATCATCGGCCGGATGGACAAGGGGGAAGGGTCCTTAGGCCGTCTGCTCAAGGACCCTAAGCTCTATGATAACCTCTCCAACCTTACGAATGAGCTTAATGCCTTAGTAATTGGGGTCAACCACGGTGAAGGGACCCTCGGCAAGCTCACTCGGAGCTCCGAGCCGTACGACCGGATGATGGACATCCTAAGCCGCGCAGACGAGACCATCAAGCACATTCAGAACGCCGACGGAACCATGAACAAGCTGATCTATGACCGGCAGCTCTATGACAAGCTGGTCCTGCTGGCCGACAAGAGCGGCCAGGCAGCTGACGACGTGCGGGAACTGAACAAGAAACTGACCTCCCATGACACCACTATCGGCAAACTGCTCGGGGATCGCGAATTCTACGACAAGGGGATGGCCATTCTGGAGAAGACGGACAGGTCGGTCAAGGCTTTCGAAGAGATTGCCGAACGGGTAAACCGGGGCGAAGGGAGCGCCGGCAAGCTGATAAACGAAAAGGAACTCTACAACCGGCTCAACACCATGGTGGACAGTGTGAACGACCTGGTAAAGGATATCAAGGAAAACCCGAAGAGATATCTGAAGTTTTCGGTATTCTGAAAACAAAACTGATCTTGAGGTCAACAATGAAATTGCTCCATAGACTGTTATTCCTCACCACCTGCCTCTCCCTTATCGCCACCCTCGCCTGCGGCGCAGGTCTGGAGGATAAGGTCAGGGAACATACGCTGAAAAACGGCATGAAGCTCCTCATGGTGGAACGCCACACCTCACCCACGGTTGCCGCCTGGATCCGCTTCAAGGTGGGTAGCGTCAATGAGCGGAGCGACGAGCGGGGCCTCGCCCATATGCTCGAACATATGCTGTTCAAGGGCACCAGGACCATCGGTACGAACAACTACACCGCCGAGGTCCCGCTCCTGGCCCGGATCGAAGAGAACGCCCAGGCGCTAATGGCGGAGAAACTCAAGCGGGACAAGGCGGACCCGAAAAAGATCAAGGAGCTGAGCGAGCAGCTCGCAGCCCTCCAGGCAGAAGATGACAAATATGTGGTTCCGGATGAGTATGCGGAAATCTTCGCAAAAAACGGCGGGGTCGGGTTCAATGCCTTTACCGCCAAGGATACCACCGCCTACATGGTCAATCTCCCTGCCAACAAGCTGGAGTTGTGGGCGTCCATCCAGGCGGACCGGATGCTGAACCCGGTGCTGCGACAGTTCTATACGGAACGGAACGTGGTCATGGAGGAACGGCGGCGCAGCTATGATGCGGAACCGAGCGGCAAGCTGTGGGAGGACTTCGTTGCGGCCGCCTTCCTCGTCCATCCTTACGGTCAGCCGGTGATCGGCTGGCCGTCGGATATTGAAAACCTCTCGCGGACCAAGGCGGAAGGGTTCCTCCACAGATACTACGCGCCCAATAACGCGGTAGTGGCAATTATCGGTGATATCGACCAGCAGAAGACCATTGAACTGGTCGAAAAATATTTCGCCCCGATACCGCCGGGAACGCCGGTGGCTGTGGTCGCCGTCGACGAGCCGCAGCAGGCAGGTGAGAGACGGACCGAAGTCATCGGCGACGCGGAGCCGGAGCTTCTCATCGGCTTTCACAAGCCGACCCTGCCGAGCACGGACGATTACGTGTTCGACGTTATCGACATGCTCCTTGCCAACGGCAAGACTTCGCGGCTCTATAAGAAACTGGTGGAGGAAAAGCAGCTTGTCACCGACGTTTCAACGGCGGTCGTTCCCGGCACCCTCTACCCCAACCTCTTCATGATCGGGGCGACACCGCGCTCCCCCCATACCGTAAAAGAGGTGGAAGAAGCCATTTACACGGAACTGGAGCTGCTGAAAAACGAGCCGGTCACGGAGCGGGAGCTGCAACGGATACTCAACAATCTGGAAGCCGGTGAAATCCGCTCAATGGGCTCCAATGGCGGTCTCGCCTACCGGCTGACCGAATACGAGGCAACGGCGGGGACCTGGCGCTATTTCTTCGAGCACCGGCAACGGGTGGCCAAGGTTACGCCGGACGACATCATGCGGGTGGCCCGGAAATACCTGGTCAGGGATAACCGCACGGTCGGCTTCATTACAAAAAAGTGAGACGTGAGAGATTTATCCCCGTTCCTTTGCAGCAGGAGAGATATAATGAAAAGCTTAGGCATTTTTCTCAGGGCGATCTGCCTCGCCTGCTGGATCATGTTGCCGCTTGCGGCCTCGGCCGGAGAGCTCCCTGACCCGCGCACCCTGACTTCCCCTCCGCTGAAATTTACGATTCCCCGGGCGGAAAGGGTCGTCCTCGATAGCGGCATGGTTGTCTACCTGATGGAAGACCACGAATTACCGCAGATTAATATCACCGCCCTCATCGGCACGGGAAGCGTCTTCGATCCTGCGGCCAAGGTCGGGTTGGCAGGGCTCACCGGTGCGGTGATACGCAGCGGCGGCGCGACCTCCCTCCCTGCGCAAAAAATCGACGACGAGCTTGAGTTCATGGCCTCCTCCATTGAGTCGAGTATCGGCGCTGATGTGGGGACCGTTTCCCTGGTTTCCCTTACCAAGAATTTCGACCGTACGCTCCAGATATTCTCCCAGATACTGATGGCGCCCGTGTTCCGGGAGGACAAGGTGGAACTGGCCCGCAACCATACCATCGAATCTCTGCGCCGGCAGAACGATGATCCCAAGGGGATCGCCGACCGGGAGCTGGCCAAGGCGATCTTCCGGGGAACCCCGCTCGGTCTTTTCCCGACATTCGCAACGGTCAAGGCGATCAACCGCGACGACCTGGTGAACTTCCACAAAAAATATTATCATCCCAACAACTTGATACTGAGCGTTGCCGGCGACTTTTCCGGCAAGGATATGATTGCGGCCCTGAATCGGGTCTTCGCCGGATGGAAAAGGGTACCCCTCGACTTCCCCGCCATAAGGGAACCGGTCATGGAACTGCGGCCGGAGGTCCTCCATGTGGCAAAGGAGGTGAACCAGTCGGTCATCCGGATGGGACATATGGGGATCACCAAGGATAACCCGGATCTCTACGCCATCAGGGTGATGGACGCGATTCTCGGGAGCGGCGGCTTCAACTCCCGGCTCATGGCAGAGATCCGCAACAGTCAGGGGCTCGCCTATAACGTGGAAAGCAGCTTCGACATCGGCAGGCGCTATCTCGGCACGTTCGCGGCGGAAACCGAGACCAAGGTCGAAACCACCGGCAAGACCATAGGACTTATGGAAGAGATCATCGCCGGCATGACGAAAAAACCGGTCACCGATCAGGAATTGGCGCTGGCCAAGGATTCCATCATCAACTCATTCATCTTCGGCTTCACCAATACCGCCTCGGTTGCCAGCCAGAAGGCGCGCCTCGAATATTACCGTTAC
>JBGPID010000249.1:0-4826 GCA_041484725.1 Geobacteraceae bacterium
AATGATTGAAAACAGAAAAGGTCAGTGTACGATGAAACAAAGAATTGTCGGGGAAAAAACAGCAGGAGGTTTCCATCGCGGGTGGGAAAATCTTTACACCGGGAGATTACCTGCGGTTTGTCTAATATCAATAATAAGCGCCGGAAGAAAGCACCGGGACACCCATTTCATCCAGCGCAGCGTCGCTGAAACCATCTGCGCCACGGTCGATTGCCACTATGGCGTAAAACCGGGATTTAACTCTTTAATGAGTAAGTGACTCTTACTAATATTCCATCTCCCGTTTAATGTCAAGAGTTTTATATGCATGCCGAATCGTGCGCGAGCAGGAATTTGTTTCGTGCAGCAGGAGCGGGTTCCGGATCGAGAGGCGATGCAACTCAACCCGATCCTTGCCCGTTTATAATTTTACTTGAAGATCTCATCGAAGAAATTGCGCATCGCCAGCCAGGAGCGACGGTCCGCCGCCTCGTTGTACCCTACCCCCTTTATCCCCGCCTTGCCTGATTCCGGGTTGGTGAAACTATGCACCGCGCTGCCGTAATAGACCATCTGCCAGTCCACACTGGCCTGGCGCATCTCCTCCTGGAAGGCGGCGATTTCGGAAGGCTGTTCGAACAGGTCATCCGCGCCGTGGAGCACGAGCACCTTCCCCTTGATATTCCGCGCATCCGCCGGGGTCGGGGTGGCAAGGCCGCCGTGGAAACTCACCACCCCCTTCAGATCCGCGCCGCTCCGCGCCATCTCCAGCACCACCGTGCCGCCGAAGCAGTAGCCGATGGCGGCGATCCGCGCCGGATCGACCTGCGGCCTGCTCTTCAGCACCTCCAGGCCAGCCGCCGCCCGGGCGCGGCCCAGGGGACGGTCGTTCCTGAAGACCCCGGCCCATTCCCCCGCCACCTTCGGGTCCGCGGTTACCTTCCCTTTGCCATACATATCAAGGCAGAACGCCACATAGCCGAGCCGGGCCAGCTGCTCAGCGCGCCGTTTCGCATAATCGTTCAGCCCCCACCACTCGTGCACAACCAGCACGCCGGGGCGCTTTCCCGTCACTGTATCGTCATAGGCCAGAAACCCCTCTAGCAGGGTATGGCCATGTTTGTATTCGATCCTCTCTGTTCTGACCTCCGCCTGCGCGCCTGTCGCAATGAGAACTGCCATGATCAGACCTCCCAGGATGGTTTTCATTGTCTTCCTCCGAAATGTATACGTAGTTGCAGTTGAATGATAACGAAGTATCTCATAAAAAACGACGGCGATGCTAGTGGAGCGAAATGCATGCCTTTCCGGGAAGAGGCTTTTGCACATTTTTAAAGTATCACATCCTGCGGCAATTTTCAAAAGCGATCTGATCGTTTGCGGTAATCAGCTTGCTATACCGGATGTTAAAGACAAGCATCAAACCGATGGAATTTATATGGATTTATTGCATCCGGCCGATTATTGTAAAAACTTCCATGAAATTATATTCAACAATTAGTTTTAAATAAAAAACATTTGACAATCCAGCTGGTATTGTGATAAAGTTTTAATCTCCAAATATCGTGATGTGTTAACATCAGTATTAACCATTTTAAATTAAAAGAAAAAAGTAATTGACAAGCCACCGAGAATAAGGGTAAACTTATAAGCTCCTACTAAAGAGGGGCGAAACAGGCTGAAGGGGTTAGGTGTTGCGCGGTGCAAGGCACCTAAATAACTATTTTAAATGGGAGGTTAGTCATGGCAGACGCAGTCCAGCAGATTGATCAATTGGTAGCAAAGGCAAGGAAAGCGGCAACAGCATTCAAGAGCTACACCCAGGAGCAGGTCGACAAGATCCTGGCGGCAATGGACGCAGTCAGCGTGGCCAATGAGATGAAGCTCGCCGAAATGGCCGTCGAAGAAACCGGCATCGGCAGGGCCGATCACAAGGCCATCAAGAATCACCTCGGCGCCCACATCGTCTATGAATGGCAGAAAGACGCGAAATCGGTCGGCGTCATCGAAGAAAAAGACGGCGTTATCTATATTGCCGAGCCGTTCGGCGTAGTCGCCGCCGCCACCCCGACCACCAACCCGACCTCCACCACCGAATTCAAGGCCATCATCGCCCTCAAGGGGCGCAACGTCGTGATCTTCGCCTTCCATCCCAAGGCCCAGAAATGTAGCGCCTATGCCGCCAAGCTGATGCTCGACGCGGCCGTCAGCGCCGGCGCACCGGCAGACTGCATCCAGTGGATCGAAGAGCCCTCAATCGAGGCTACCAACGCTCTGTTCAAACACCCGGGCGTTAACTTGATCATCGCCACCGGCGGCGGCGCCATGGTCAAGTCGGCATACAGCTCCGGTCACCCCGCCATCGGCGTCGGTCCGGGCAACACCCCCGTGTTCATTTCAAAATCCGCCAAACTCAGCGTTGCGGTGAACAACGTCATCGCCTCCAAGACCTTCGACAACGGCACCATCTGCTCCTCCGACCAGTCGATGATCTTCGACGACAAGGCAACCTGTGACAAGGCCGTTTCCCTCATGAAAGAAAGGGGCGCATACCTGGTCAACGCCGCAGAGAAGGCCAAGCTCGATGCGGTCATGTTCGACAAGGAAAGGGGCGTTCCGTCGCTGGCCATCGTTGGCAAGTCTCCCCAGACAATTGCCAAGCTTGCCGGTTTCACGGTTCCCGACGATGTGAAACTCCTCCTCGTTCCCCTTACCTGCATCGGCCCCGAAGACTGGTTCAGCCACGAAAAACTCTCCCCGGTCCTCGGTTACATCACTTACAACAGCACGGATGAAGCGATCGCGGCCGCCAAAGGTCAGCTCCTCTGGGGCGGCGCCGGCCACACCGCCGTTGTCCATGCCCAGGACCAGGCCGTTCTGGACAAGTTCATGACCGAAATCCCGGCCAACAGGCTGCTCCTCAATCAACCTGCGGTTCACGGCAGCGTCGGTCTCATATACAATCGGCTCCCGCCGTCACTCACCCTCGGCTGCGGCACCGACGGCGGCAACTACCTGACCAACAACGTCAACTACAAAGACCTGCTGAACATCAAGCAGGTTGCGAAACGTATCGTTGACTATGAAAGAGACGAATAATTCATAAATATTGCTTTGACGTACCTTGCCCCTGTCCGTTTCAATACCCCGGACAGGGGCTTTTTTTGTCTCTTCGCGTAAGCGTTGCAATCAAAATAAAAAGCGCATTCCAGGGCACAATAAACTTGAAATGTTCAACTTTGTTCAGTACAGTTTTTCACGGGATCTGCATGGGCATCTCCATCCGGCTTTGGCAAAACATGATATACTCTATTCGTAAGCTGTTTCGATCCGATCCATGCCCGTGATGGGAATTCCGGCATTCCAATATAGGGAGGCGTTTTTCAAATGGCACAGCATGATGTCATCATAGTGGGCGGGGGGATCAGCGGGATGTCGCTGGCCCATTATTGTTCAAAAATCGGGTTAAAGCCACTCGTGATCGATAAAAACCGGCGTTTGGGCGGCACCTTCTACAGTTACCGCAGGGACGACTTCTGGTTTGAACTTGGTGCCCACTCCTGTTACAACTCCTATGGAAATCTGGTGGAGTTGCTTGATGACACCGGCTGTCTGGGCAGGATCATCAAACCCGGGAATGCGGGTTACAGACTTTTTACCGGCGGCGAGATAAAATCCCTCATGTCACAGATGAGTTTTCCCGAACTCCTTGTTTCTTTGCCGAGATTATTCAGCGCGAAGATGGATGGCGAGACGGTTGAATCCTATTATTCAAAAATCGTGGGGAAGAGGAATTTCGAGCGGGCGATAGGTCCCATGTTCAACGCCGTTATCTGCCAGAAGGCAAACGCCTTCCCTGCCGATATGCTCTTTAAGAAAAGGGAGCGGCGCAAGGATGTCATCAAGAAATTCGGCTTTCCAGGGGGGATCCAGACGATCACCGATGCCATCGCCGCGGAACCCGGTATCGAAAAGATAACGGGCAAAGATGTAAATGAGATCGCGTTCGTTTCCGACGTTTTCAAGGTCACCGCCACTGACGGCAGCAGCTTCGAGAGCCGCAGGCTCGCTCTTGCCACCCCTGCGGAGGCGGCCGCAAAAATGCTGCAAAAATCTTTCCCTGCCGTTGCTATGAAACTTTCGGCGCTGAAGGCCGAGCGAGTCGAGACGGTTGGAGTGATCATCAAAAAAGATGCGACGCGGATAGGGCCGATTGCCGCCCTTGCCGCAGCGGATGATATTTTCTACTCCTTTGTGTCGAGAGACACCTTTCCCGATCCCGTATACAGGGCATTTGCGTTTCACTTCAAGGCAGGTGCGAGCTCCCATGAAACCAGGCTTGGGCGCATAGCCCAGGTTCTCGGGACAAGGGATTTCGAGGAGATTGTGAAGGCAGAGCACGTAATCCCGTCTTTGCGTCTCGGACATAAGGATACCATAGCGGAGATAGACACTCTTCTCGCCGGAACTCCTCTTCTGCTCACCGGTAACTATTTCACCGGACTGGCGATTGAGGATTGCGTATCGCGCTCGCTGCAGGAGAGCAAGAGAATAATTTGACCCAACCCTCCGCCAGTATATCAGATAAAGAAGGTTCAGAGGGGTGTCCCATGGCATGGGGCAATTCCCCTCACGGACACTGCTCGTAGTAGTCCAGTTCCTTGTGGAATGTCTCCTCCAGGCGCCAGAGGGCAAGAAGGGCTACGCAGACGCAGACGGCTCCCACCATGATGGCGCTTGTCTCGATGGCGAAGTGCCGCCGGGCCAGCTGGAACAGGAGGGTGATTGGGACTACCATGCCGCGGACGAAATTGGGCACCGTTGTGGCGACGGTGGCCCGCAGGTTG
>JBGPID010000250.1:0-4814 GCA_041484725.1 Geobacteraceae bacterium
ATAGTTGATGATTGCCATGTTCCAGTAGTAGTTGCAGGAATCCAGATACATCCTGAGACGGAATGCGAGGCCCGCTTCCCCGTCTCCCCGAACCCCTTGGAAATTGGTCGACAGGATGCTCGGATCGACCATGATCCACCCTTTGCCGGCCATGTATGCCTCGACCCAGACATGGGCCATCTCTTCCGTGATCAGGTAATATTCTCCCAGATCATTATATTCACCGCCGTAATACCCTCCCACCAGTCGCGCAGGGACCCCTGCGCTCCGCAGTAAAACCGCGAAGGATGAAGCAAAGAATTCACAGTTACCCCGTCTTTTCAGAAACAAAAACTCATCGAGCGGATCGGCCGATACAGGAAGGTCACTGGTGGCATAACTTATCTTTCTGGAGAGGAAGAACTGTTTCAGAAGCTCGACTTTTGCTTCGTCGGTTTCCCCTTGTCGGGCAACATCCCTTGCCACTGCTGTCATACGCGGGGAAAGTGCGCGAGGGAGTTGCAGGTAATACTCTCTGTCGATTCTTCCGCGGGTTTGTATGATGTTGCCGGGAACCGATACTGCCTCGTATTTGACCCTTCGGGCCGCGCTGGCGGCAGTTTTCAGGACAAAATCGCCGGTTCGATTAGCCCTTACACCGGCAATCCGGAGAGGGATATTCAGGGCAAAAAGGTATCCGGATCTGCCCGGTTCAGGATATATGGTCTGGGTCACCATCCTGGAATCGGTGATATAACCCGACTCCCCGGTCGGCAGCGCTCCCCTTACCCAGGCATTCGCCACAATGGTATTGAGCACGACGCCCCGCCAGTAGAGTTGATCTTTCGCCAGGCGCGCACAACTCACCCGGAAAGCGGGGCTCCTCACCGCGCCGACAGTGGCGGCGCTCCCCGGTTGGACTTTTTCACTGAACCCGGCGACCCTCGATCCTGATGCATCCAGGAAATTCCAGAGGGGATACTGGGTTCTCGGCATTATTACGAAAAAAACGCACATCAGCGGAAGCGCCGCAGCGGGCATGAGGAGGCTGACCGACAGTACGGTTTTCACTCCATCCCGGGATAAAGCCATATCGTTATCGGCTGCATAAAAGGTAAGAATAACCAGTGCAACCGCAATGAGGAAGAGGAGCGCGATGAGATAGACGAGAAAGAGCACATCCAGGGAGAAGAGGGATGAGCTGGCCAGGGAAAAAAGGGAAAGGGCAAGGATCTGCAGATAATTTCTCACTTTTTTTTCGCTGATGAGCCTGACAGACAGGAGCACCGTGAGGAGGTTGACGGCGGGGACGACAAGATTTTCCCTGCTGATCTGGGCGGCGTAAAACAAGAAAAACAGGATTGAAACGATGGTGGGAGACGAACCGCGCAGCCAGGTCCCTTTCCTGTCGGCCAGCAGGCCGCCGACAAGCGCCGCAGGGAAGAAAAAGCGGGGGACCGTTTCCAGAAAAGGGGAGAGGGGGAGATAGCCGAGCAACGCTATGCAAAAGGTCAATATTTTGAGGACCGTGCTAATCCTTACCATAAACCGCCAGCTCCGACAGCAGCTTCAGCCGGTGTTCCCTCGATATTGCCGGGTTTATCACCCTCTCCTGCAATTTCAGGCCGACCGGCAGGTTTCTCCTGATCAGCCGGTTAATCAGGTAGACTGCACAGGAGAGATTCTCTTCCAGATTCCTCCCGGGGAGGGAATCGATATCAATCATGACCGGCTCCCGGGATGTCGTGTTCATCTCCTTGACCTTGAACTCCTCATGTCGGGCGGAAAGCCGCCAGTGGATCAGTTTCATCGGTTCGCATCCCGTATAATCGGCAATTCTCGTCACGTCTCCCTCATAACCCTTCAGGGGTGAGGGGCAATCGCCATTTTTCAGGGTTTTGTCGAGGCCGAAGGGAGCGGGGCAGCACAGAGGAGCGGGAAAGACCAGGAACTGCCGATTGAGTGTGGTTCGTCTGCAGCGGACAAAGAAATTGATCGGGAAGGGGGAACAGATTTCGCCGAAGGGGATGGCCACTCTCCCCCTCTCGGGGAACGATTGGACGAACGAGTTCGTTTCATCCGTACCCCTTTTTATCAGATCGGAGTTGACGGTTTTCCCCAGAATCTTTATCCGCAGGAGAAACGACGGGGAAAACCGCTTTGCATTCACCAGCCGGACTGTGGCCAGTGTCGCCAGGCCGGCGTAGATTTCATCGGGCAGTTCGATCCGTATCTTAAGTCCCCGGATATTGTGCCATCCGAGGACGCCGGAAACCGCCATGAAGCCGAGCAATGCGGAGACGATGAGAAAGAGGAGATTGTTACCCGTATTTACCGCGGCAAAACCGAGGAGGAGCGTTATTGCAATATAAAACGCCCCGGCCCTGGTAAGGGTCAGACCAGTGGAACCGGTATATTTTTGAGGATTGAACCTAATATCTCCTCCTTGTCGAGGTTTTCATTTTCCAGCCGGAGAATGAGCCGGTGGGAGCAGACCTGTGCCGCAATCGCCTGCAGATCCCCGGGCGCCACATACTCCCTTCCTTCCAGATAGGCATTGGCCTTGGCAGCCTCAACCAGATTTATTCCGCCCCTGGTGGATATGCCCGAGACGATCAGTGGATGGCTGCGGGTCATGGCCACAATGGCATGGATATAATCTATCAGCTTTTCGCCAATATAGACATCGTCCTTAACCGACTGCCGCGCTTCCAGAATGTCTTCGACCCGGACCAGGGGGGGAATGTTCTTGAGATTGTCGCGGATACTCCCATACCTGAAAATTCCCTTTTCGATCGCGTCGGGGGGATAACCGATGCCGGTCCTGATGATAAAGCGGTCCATCTGGGAGTCCGGGAGCGGGTAGGTCCCCGCCTGGTCCACGGGATTCTGGGTGGCAATTACCAGGAAGGGCTCAGGAAGTGGATAGGTCACCCCATCGACGGTCACCCGTCGCTCCTCCATCGCCTCCAGCATGGCGCTCTGGGTTTTGGGCATGGCCCGGTTTATCTCATCCGCTAGAACGATATTATTGAAGATCGGCCCTTTTATGAATTTGAAACGGTTCTCCTCCCGGTTGAAAACTGAGAGACCGGTTATGTCGGATGGGAGAAGGTCACTGGTGCACTGGATCCTGCCGAACGATAGACCGAGCCCACTCGACAGGGCCAGGGCAAGCGTTGTCTTCCCCAGACCGGGGATGTCCTCGAGGAGGATGTGCCCGCCGGTCAACAGGGCAATGACCGACAGTCTCAGGGCCCGCACTTTCCCTTTCAGGTAGCGGGTGGAAAGGGTGTCAATGACATTCAGGATCTCTTCTCTTTTTGCCAGGGTCATAACAGGCCTTTTTACTTTTGCATTAAGTTATTTTATGCGGAATGGGATATTTAAGTCAACCGCACATCTGCACGCATCCAAGTCAATACAAGGCACTTTCCATTTGCCTGTTTTCCTGCTAGAGTATCAAAGTTTAGCGCAGGTTGAGCCATTCTGCAAAATATTGAGGAAACCGCGGATAATAAACGACAGGACGAAAGATCATGAAATATATCAGCACAAGGGGAAATATCGAGCCGATTCCTTTCAAGGATGCGGTGATGATGGGACTGGCGACCGACGGCGGGCTGCTGCTCCCCCAATCCATACCCCTTCTCTCCTCTGACACCCTTGAATCGTGGCGGACTCTCCCCTACCGGGAGCTGGCGCTGCGAATAATTTCCCTCTTTGCCGACGACATTCCGGAAGAGGATCTGGCGAGGCTCATCAACCGTTCCTACGACTCCTTCGCCAACCGGGAGATCACGCCGGTGGTCAGGGAGAACGGGGTCTACATCCTGGAGCTGTTTCACGGCCCGACCCTGGCTTTCAAGGATGTTGCCCTGCAACTCCTGGGCAATCTCTTTGAATATCTCCTGAGCGAGCGGGGAGAGCGGATGAACATCGTCGGCGCGACCTCCGGCGATACGGGAAGCGCCGCAATCTACGGGGTGCGCGGCAAGGATAATATCAACATCTTCATCCTTCACCCCCATTTGAAAACCTCGCCGATCCAGGCGCGGCAGATGACCACCGTACTCGACGACAATGTCCATAACATCGCGGTGAAAGGGACCTTCGACGATTGCCAAAACATCGTCAAGTCCCTCTTCAACGACCTTCACTTCAAGGAAATGCATTCCCTGGGGGCGGTCAATTCCATCAACTGGGCTCGGGTCCTGGCCCAGGTGGTCTATTATTTCTATGCTTGGTTCCGGGTGACCGAGGCGGGGGGCGCCGATATCGTCTTCTCCGTGCCGACCGGCAATTTCGGCGACATATTTGCCGGCTTTGTGGCAAAGAGGATGGGGCTTCCGATAGGCAAGCTGCTGCTGGCCACCAATGAGAACAACATCCTCACCCGCTTCATCAATGATGGGGATTATTCGTTGGGGAACGTGGTTCAAACCGTTTCTCCATCCATGGATATCCAGGTCGCCTCCAATTTCGAGCGCTACCTCTACTACCTGTTCGACGAGGAGCCCGTCCGGGTCCGTGAAGCCATAGCGGAATTCGCGAAAAACGGCCGGATGGCCTTTACGGACGCGGAAATGGCGCGGGTGCGGGATGAATTCATCTCCCTTTCCGTCACTGAACAGGAAACCATCGGGACAATCGGAAATTTCCGCCGGGAAACCGGCTATCTCCTCGACCCCCATACCGCCGTGGGTGTCCATGCCGCCCTGGCGTGCACGGCCAAGGGGGAAACCCCGGTCTGCCTGGCCACGGCCCACCCCGCCAAATTCGGCGAGGCGGTGCAGAAGGCCACCGGCATTGCCCCACCCTATCCCGAAGCCCTG
>JBGPID010000251.1:0-4779 GCA_041484725.1 Geobacteraceae bacterium
CAATATTAAGGAGTTGCGTTGCATCCTCGAACGGTGGCTGTCCGGCAAAAAAACGGGTGTAACGGCGCCGGAAAAGGAGAAACCGGCCATGCCGGTAACCTCTCCGCTAGACCATAACCTGCTGCATAATATCAGATGCCTGCAAAGGGAAGGGGCGCCCAATATTCTCGGCAAAGTGATCGACCATTACTGCGAAGCGGCCCCACAATCCATCCGGAGGTTGCATGAGGGGATCGCTGCCGGTGATGCCGGAGTTATCCGTTCGATCGCCCATGGCCTTAAGTCAAGCAGCGCGAACCTCGGCGCCCTGCGGCTTGCGGATATCTGCAGGGAGATGGAGGCCTTAGGCCGCGACAACACCCTGGCACGGACCGGTGAATTGCTAAAGGAAATCGAAGAGGAATACGCGGTTGTGCGGGTCGCACTTGCAGAAATAGACCAGGGAGATACGTTATGATCAGGAACCTGCCCGGGGAAAAACCCCCGGTGGTGCTGGTGGTGGATGACGATGTTACGGTCCGTCTCCTTGCCCGCGAGAGCATGGAACAGGCGGGTTTCACGGTGCAGGAGGCCGAGGACGGGACATTGGCGCTTGCTGCATATGAACTGTTCCGGCCTGACGTCGTTCTGCTCGATGTCATGCTCCCCGGAAAGGACGGTTTTACCGTCTGCGCCGAGATCCGTGAATTTCCAGGCGGAGATGACACACAAATACTCATGATGACCGGACTTGATGACATCGAGTCGATCAAGCGGGCATATGAAGTGGGGGGTACCGACTTCATAACAAAACCGATCAATTGGATGATTCTGGGATACCGTGTGCGCTACATGCTGCGGGCAAGCCAGGCAGTCGAAAGCCTGCGCCGGAACGAAACTCGTCTCGGCAACGCCCAGCGCATCGCCCACATCGGCAGTTGGGAATGGAATATCCAGGCGGATGAATTTTACTGTTCTGAAGAACTGTTCCGGATCTTCAGCGTGGATAACCTGGGGTTTGACGCCACCTATCAGTCGTTCCTCAACTCCGTGCATCCACTGGACCGGCAAATCGTCACCCTTTCGATAAATGAGGCACTCTTTGAAGGGAAACCGTATAACCTTGATCATCGGATCCTGCTCCCCGGCGGGGTGGAGCGCATAGTGCACGCCGAGGCTGAAATCAGCTGGGATGACGATGGCCGTCCCGTCTGGATGGCCGGGATATCGCAGGACATAACCGAAAGGAAACGGGCGGAGGAGCAGATCTACAATCTTGCATATTTCGACAATCTGACCGGGCTGCCGAACCGCCTCCTGTTCAAGGAACACCTAAGCCTTTCACTGGCCCACGCAGTCCGCTCAAACAAGGTGGCGGCCATTCTCTTCCTTGATCTGGACCGCTTCAAGCAGATCAACGACACCCTGGGCCACAGTATCGGGGACAAGCTTCTGCAGGAGGTGGCGGAGCGTCTGTTGATATGCGTGCGCAAGAGCGACGTCGTCGGGAGGGATGAGGGAGGCGATTTGACTTCTTCGGTAGCGCGTCTCGGCGGGGATGAGTTCACTGTCCTCTTGACGGACATCGTCACTCTGCAGGATGCGGCAAGGGTGGCGCGCCGCATCATCGACAACGTGTCGCAACCCATTAACCTGGACGGGCATGAGGTAATCGTCACAACGAGCATCGGCATCAGCCTCTATCCCGACGACGGGAAAGATGTGGTGACCCTGATCAAGAACGCCGACACCGCCATGTACCATGCAAAAGATCAGGGGAGGAACAATTTCCAATTCTATACCCAGTCGATGAATGCTACCGCCTACGAGCGACTGGTACTTGAAAACAACCTGCGCAAGGCCCTGGAACGGGAAGAATTTTTCCTCCATTACCAGCCCCAGTTCGACATTGCAACCGCGCAGATTATCGGCGTGGAAGCGCTGGTCCGATGGAAGCATCCGAAGATGGGCATAGTGTCGCCGGGCGAATTCATTCCGCTTGCCGAAGAAACAGGACTGATCACCCAGATCGATGAATGGGTGATGCAGACCGCCTGTGCGCAAAACAGACTCTGGCAGATGGCCGGTCTCCCGCCCATTACCATAGCCGTGAACCTCTCCGGTCAACATTTCATCCGCAAGAATCTGCTGGATACAGTTACCCGGATCATCGAAGATACCGGACTCGACCCGCGCTATCTTGATCTTGAGCTCACCGAAAGTGTCTTGATGAAGAATGCCAAGGATACCGTCAATACCCTCCGGGCTTTGAAAGAGATAGGTCTGCACATCTCCATAGATGATTTCGGCACCGGTTACTCATCCCTCAGTTACCTGAAACGGTTCCCGCTCGATACCCTGAAAATCGACCAGTCTTTTGTCCGGGAGATTACCACCGACTCCGACAGCGCAGCGATAACCACTGCTATTATCGCCATGGCCCACAGCCTCAAACTGAGAGTGCTCGCCGAAGGAGTTGAAACGGAGGAGCAGCTGGCTTTCCTCCGTGACCATGGATGTCACGCGATGCAGGGTTTCCTTTACAGCAGGCCGCTTCCGGCCGGGGAGCTAGTCCGGTTTTTCCAGGAGAGGTGCGCGGCTTGATGCAGTAAATTGAGTTGTTATACTCATTCGTTCCATTCTCAGCTCTTTTTGAGCGGTTTTCAAGCCCCGCATACCCCCTCGTGGCAGCCTTGGCTCACAGCCTCGCTTCGGCTCTGAATGCAAGTAGAAACGCCACCCCATTGCCGTTCTTTTGTCCCGCTGTTTCCCACGAATAATAACCTGCTTTCGGATGAATACCGGTAAAGCGGCATCTATGCATGTAACTGCCGGTATTGTACGAGGCGATTGCATTATAACGGCGTTTATAGTAAATAGATAAGCAAAAGCAGGTGGTTCCTGCTTCCTTTTTACAGGGCATCCTAATGGAACGTATAGATCTTGAACGAATGAAAGAATGGTTCAGCGGCTATTGCCGGTCTTTTTACACGGACAGTTTGGAAGACAACCGCAACTTCGCACTCAAGGAGAAACATACCGGGCTGGTCTGTGCGAACATGAATATCCTGGCTGATAGCCTGATGCTGCATGATAATGAGCGGCAGACGGCGCAAGCTATCGCCCTGTTCCACGATGTCGGGCGATTCGAGCAGTACCGGCGCTATTCTACCTTCAGGGATGACATGTCGGTAAACCACGCGACACTCGGAGTCAGGGTGCTTGCCGAAGAGCGGGTCCTGGAAAACATCGCGGAAGAGGAACGGCAGACGATCTTCCGTGCGGTGACTCTCCATAACGTCTTCCGGATTCCTGCCGCAATCAACGACCGGGACATCATTTTTATCCGGATGATCCGCGATGCGGATAAACTTGATATCTGGCGGCTCTTCGCAGAGTATTACGGAGTGCCGGAAGCGGAACGCGCGTCGGCCGCAGGACTCGGCTTTCCCGACCTGCCCGAATATTCGCGGGATCTGCTGCAACGGCTGCAAGATCGGGAGATGGTGCATCTTTCGACTTTGAAAACATTGAACGATTTCAAACTGCTGCAGTTGTCATGGGTGTTTGATCTCAATTTCCCCGTTTCTTTTCGATTGGTTCTGGAACGCGGCTACATTGACAGGCTGGCTGCGACGCTGCCGACTGACGGGGAAGTCGTAAATACGCTCCGGATTGTCAGGGATTTCGTGGAAGATAATGCAGCGAAAGGCGAAGACTGTCCATAAATGCGCAGAGAAGAAAATTCGGGGCGATGACGAAAAAATATGATAAGGTGACACGCTATAATTCAACCTTAACGAAAAAGAGAGATCAAGGGGATAAAAAAATGAACTTCAGAATGGTAAAGGGGGCGACTATTTTAGCGACGTTACTCCTGGTAATGGTTGCAGTAATGGAAACTGATGCGTTCGCCAGGGCCGGGGGGGGAAGGTCGTTCGGCAGCAGCGGGTCGCGCAGCTATTCCCGCCCGGCCACCCCTTATACGCAGACGGCTCCGTCGCAGGCCACCCCGTACAATCAACCGTATCAGGCGCAACCGGCCGGTGGGGGGTTTTTCAGGAACATGGCGGGAGGGATCGTCGGTGGTATGCTCGGCGGCATGCTGTTCCGCGGACTCGGCTTCGGGGGGGGCGGTTTCGGCGGCAGCGGCATCGGCCTTTTCGAAATCATCCTCATAGCCGGCATCTGCTATATGATCTATCGGATGGTGAAAAAGAGACGGGAAGGGCCGCTCTCTTATCAGGGTACCTATGACCAGGGGGGGTATCAGCAGAGCTACGCTCCTCCGCCACAGGATTTTTGCCGGGCAGACCAGCCGGGAGCGGACGAGCTTTCAGCCGGCCTCGCCAATATCCGCCAGATGGACCCCTATTTTGACGAGAATCGTTTCAACGATAATGTAATGGACATCTTCTTCAAGGTCCAGAGCGCCTGGATGAACCGGGACCTGGCGCCGGTCGGAACGCTATTGACCGAGGAGATGCGGCGGATCTTCCAGGAAGAGATCGACAGGATGTTGCGCGAGAAGCGGGTCAACCGGCTGGAAAATATCGCGGTGCGCAGTGTAGAGCCCGTAGAGGCATGGCAGGAGCAGGGTCTGGACTATATCAACGCCAGGATTTACGCCAATCTCCTCGACTATACCAGCGATGACGCCAGCGGAGCGGTAGTCGAAGGGAGCAAGACCGAACCGGTCAAGTTCGAGGAGTACTGGACCTTTGTGAGGCAGGTGGGAAACAACCCCTGGCAATTGTCGGCGATTAACCAGGCATAAAAAAGCAGGTTCGAGGTGCGAGG
>JBGPID010000252.1:0-4769 GCA_041484725.1 Geobacteraceae bacterium
CACATGGGATTCGGGGTAGGCGTCGATGCCGTGGATGGAGAGGTCGGCGCCGGCGAATTCCTGCTCCGCCGTGAGCCTGAAGCCGACGGTCTTGGAGATGAGCCAGTAGACGATAAAACCACTCACCAGGGCAAAAGCGATGGCGCAGAGACTTCCCAGAAGCTGTGAGATAAAGGTGACCCCACCCAGTCCGCCGAATGTCTTGAGACCGAATATGCCGGCGGCGATACCTCCCCATGAGCCGCAGACGCCGTGCAGTGGCCAAACGCCGAGGACATCGTCGATCCGGAGTTTCTCCTGTTCGATCTTGAAACCATAGACGAAGATGACAGCGGCGATCCCCCCCGTAAAGAAGGCAGCGATGGGGTGCATAAGATCGCTCCCTGCGCAGATGGCTATCAGTCCTGCAAGCGCGCCGTTGTGGATGAAGCCGGGGTCATTCTTTCCGACAACCGCTGCGAACAGCACCCCGCCGACCATGGCGAGGAGTGAGTTTATCGCCACCAGCCCGGATATCTTGTCCAGATGGCCTGCGCTCATGACGTTGAAGCCGAACCAGCCCACCGCCAGAATCCATGAACCGAGCGCCAGAAAAGGGATGTTGCTGATCGGGATCGGATGGGATTTGCCGCTCACGTAACGACCCATGCGGGGGCCGAGTATCAAAACTGCCGGAAGAGCCAGCCAGCCCCCCATGGAGTGGACGACAACGGACCCTGCGTAATCGTGGAATTCCGCCCCGCCGATGCTCTTGAAAATGTCCTGAAGGAGGGAGGCGTTCTTCCCCCAGATGAGAGACTCAAAGATGGGGTAGGTGAGGGCTACGAAGATAGCCCCTGCGGCCACCTGAGGCCAGAATTTGGCCCGCTCGGCGATCCCGCCGGAGATGATGGCCGGGATGCACGCGGCAAAGCAGAGAAGGAAGAAGTAATGCACCAGGTCATATCCCTGGTTTCCACCGAGGATCGCGTCCGCGGGTTTCAGGAAGGAGATGCCGTAGGCGATGGGGAAGCCGACAAGCAGGTAGGTGATTGTGGAAACCGACCAGTCGGTGAGGATCTTGACAAGGGCGTTGACCTGACTCTTCATCCGGACCGTTCCCACTTCGAGGAAGGCGAACCCGGCGTGCATGGCGAAGACCATGACCGCGCCCATCATGAGAAACAGCACGTCGGAACTGTTCTGCAGATTTGTCACCGTTGACAATGCATTCATTCAGATTACCTCCATTGGTAATTGATTCTGATTCTTCTGTTCGTCATTGAACAAAGAATCGATTACTATTAGCAACCTCTTTGCCAAGACGCTAACTAATTGAAATCACGTTCCGGGAAGAGACGGTTCAGGAAAATTGCCATGCAAAGTGCCTAATAATTAATCCTGTCTGCCTAAAAAATGGCCTGATTGCCTGTTATTAACGCCGCAGTATCCGGAAATATCTGTTGACGATTTACCTTTATCATTGTAATTTCATAGAAATAAACGATTTTTACGGTTTTTCATCCTTCGGAAACTGCTGCTACCACTCTTGCGTGCTATCAAGGGAGATCGTTAATCCTGCCCGACAGGAAAAAGAGTCGGGCAACGAATGCGAAATAACTCGGTAATCTGATGTGCAAAAAAAAACAGCGCTCATATGTTCAAACGATTTCGTCCATTACAGTTACGGGCCGGAGCATCCATTCAAGGGCCAGCGTTATCTCCTTGCCTACGAGTTGATGCGCGCCTATGGGCTGACTGGGCTGCCCGGCTCAAAGATCTGTGACGGCCGGCCGATCAGTGAAGAAGATCTGCTGACTTTTCATACCCCGGAGTATCTGGCGAAGCTCAAGGAATTCAGTACTTCCCCGGAGCCGCGGGCCGATTTCCGGTTTGGCCTTGGCGATCTGGAAAATCCCGTATTTCCGGGCCTTTTCGACTGGGCATGTGTGGGCGCTGCCGGCACCGTTGAGGCAGCGCGTCTGGTGGCCGAAGAGGGTTATGATATCGCCTTCAATCCGGTGGGAGGATGGCACCATGCGCATCCGGGGAAAGCTTCAGGCTTTTCCTATCTGAATGATGCGGTCATTGCCATTAACAGGCTGCTGGAGTGCGGCAAGAGGGTGGCTTATCTGGACATCGATGCCCATCACGGCGACGGCGTCCAGGAAGCGTTTTACGATACGGACCGGGTCCTGACCATTTCACTCCATGAAAGCGGGGTCAATTTTTTCCCCGGCACCGGGTTCGAATATGAAACAGGGGCCGGCAAAGGAAAAGGTTATTCGGTAAATGTCCCCCTTTTGGCGCACACAGATGATGCCTTGTTCATGAAGGCATTCGATGAGGTCGCCTTTCCCCTCATTGCGGCGTTCGATCCCGATCTGCTCTTAACCCAGATCGGCGTCGATGCGTTCCGTACCGATCCCCTGACCAGACTGGAGATCACCACCCATAGTTATTCGTACATCATGCGCAAGCTCAGGGCGCTGCAGATACCGTGGGTGGCCATGGGAGGGGGCGGTTATGACAATATCAACGTCGCCAGGGCCTGGACCATTGCCTGGGCCATAATGAACATGGTGGAGCTGCCGCCGCGCCTCCCCGTTTCTTTTATCCGTACTATCGAGGCGCTCGGTTTTCCACACAGGATGCTGCTGGATGCGATGCATTGGGCAGAGGAAGATGACCGCAACAGAGCGCTGGAAGCTGTAGAAAAAAGTATCGCGGTGATCAGGAAGACGGTTTTCCCAGTAATAATCGGAGGCTCAAAAGGGCGCCATGGCCAAGCTTCCCGGCAACGAACAATTATGTGATCCCCAGGGACGGCCGCTCGGGACCCTGCGTGACATAAACATGCTGGAAGTCCGGCATAAGGAGCGCATCTACGGCAGAATCATTCCTTCGCGACTCTTCACAATGCTGGCTGTTTCTCCTGAGACCTTCCGCGGTGCTGACGGGAAGCGGAAGGTGCGTTTTATCGCCCCGGAAGGTCTGGGATTTTTGCGCATCGAAGTGCGCATGGCAACCGATGACCGCGACCCGGTTTTTTTCCTCGATATTGCCGATACCCATTTCCGGCAGATGGATCTCTCGTTCTGCATCATCAACGATCTCAACGCTCCCCGTTTTAACGTTGATCTGGACATAAGCGGACGCGATAACTGTTTTGCCTCCATGGGGCGCAATATCCCCGAAGAGATCAAGGCGATGGCCGCCGGGCTGTTTCCCAACCAGACCCATCGCGGCTTAAGGCTGTTCGCCGAATTTTTCCCCCCCTTCGAGCGCTTTGTCGATGCGTTGGGGATGGAAATCATCGTTGCCGAGCCCTTGACTTATGATAATGCCATCCGTTATGAGAAATACGGTTTTGATTATTTGACCGGCCGGCGTCTGATGCGGCAGATCAACGAAGGATTCAAGCAGGGTGGTTTTCTTTACCAAAGACTCGACGGCTCCACGCCGTTTCGCATGCCGGGGATGGATCTGACGGTGCACGGGCGGAGTTGGGCAATCCACGATGGTATACTGGATGAACCATGGAACGGGGTGAGTATTTACAAAATGGTCGGGGAGTATGCCGGAATCGATACGTTCCCGCAACGGGTATGAGGATATAGGAATATGTTTGGCTTCAGTATTGCAGACTGGATATTCATTGTGGTGGTGATGGTAATTATTTTCACCTGCATCGGCATCAGCGATATGCGCAAAGGCACTGGTAAGCGCCATTCAGATGGGGAGTGACAGATTTTATCCGACGGACTTAATCCCTGAGGCTGCCGTCGATTGACCGCCACTCGCCATCCATATCCCGGTGAAAGGACGTTGTTTTGGAAGTCACCTCACCAACCGGCGGAAATATCCGGTTCAAGCTATACCCCTTGAGGATTCTTATGTTGAACGGGTTCCTTTAGTCTGCTATTATGGCAAACATTTGTAAACATTCACAAGGATAATCCGATGGTTCTTAAGTTCATTGGCGATCAGGTCAAAACCCCTGTCAGCCTGTTTCATAAATTTATGCACGGCTTGACCGGTTCAATATTGCACGGCGACGAGGGGAGGGAAGAGGTCAACCTGGATGATACTCGCGGCGTCAGCATAACGATAGACAAGATCAACAAGTACTATGGTGATAATCACGTTTTAAAAGATATCGATCTGACAATACTCACCGGTGAAACCTTTTCCATCATCGGCCCTTCCGGCACCGGCAAGAGCGTTCTGCTGAAGCATATAGTAAAACTGGAAACGCCTGACAGCGGTGAGATATACATAGACGGCGATCCGATTTTCACGGTGGAAAACAGGAATGGAACAAAGAACTACAGGTACAGTATGGTCTTTCAATCATCGGCTCTTTTCAATTCGCTGACGGTGGGCGAAAACGTTGGACTCTGGCTGCGGGAAAAGAGGGTCTGCAAGGAAAACAGGATCAGGGAGATAATCCACGAGAAATTGACTATGGTCGGTCTGGAAGGGAAGGAAGGGTTGCAGACCTCCGAGCTTTCCGGCGGCATGAAGAAACGTGTGGCAATAGCCCGTTCCCTTGCCATGAATCCTGATCTCATACTGTATGACGAGCCGACGGCCGAGCTTGATCCCATAAACACCGACGAGTTGGCAAATACCATACTGAAACTGAAAGAGACAACAAAAAATACTACGGTTATCGTTTCCCATGATCTGAATTTTGCTTTGTATATTTCGGATCGAATAGCGATGATACACGATGGGAGGATCGTAAAGGTCGGCACTCCCCGTGAGATCAAGGCGAGCCGGAATCC
>JBGPID010000253.1:0-4748 GCA_041484725.1 Geobacteraceae bacterium
ATCCTCGGGGCCGCCGCATTCGGTCTGCCGACCAGCACCACCCATGTCATTACCTCCTCTATTCTCGGCGTCGGCCTCTCCAAGAGGATGTCGGCGGTCAACTGGGCAATTGCCTACCGGATTCTTACCGCCTGGGTCCTTACCATACCGGCCTCGGCGTTAGTGGCCTATGTTACCTATATTGTACTGAGCCCGTTTCTGGGGAAGTAACGTTTTACATTCAGCGCACTGCGCACTGCGTTAAATAATAAATATTTGATCAACGCACGAAAAAGGGGAGCCGATTGGTTCCCCTTTTTTCTTCTGCTTACTTGTCCAGATCATCCCCCACCTCTTCCATCTCCTCGGTGAGTTCCGCAAGGGTCTCGTCTCTCCGGCGGAAGCGGACCACCAGGTAGTAACAGAGAAAATAGGCGATAATTGCGGCAACAATGCCGATTATGGATGTGCCTAGGAGTATCGAGGTCCCTTGTTTATCGAGAAGCTTCAGCGCATACTGCCATGACAACTCGTGCTTCAGGTGCAGTTCCTGGGGAGTGCGGCCGAGCAGCATCCTCCCGAGTTTGTAACTGACAACCAATACCGGAGCTACGGTCATCGGGGTGTTGACCCAGGAACCGGTGATGCAGGTCAGCTTGTTCAGCCGGAAGAGAAAGGCGGCCACTATGGCGATCGCTGTATGAAAACCGAAGAACGGTGTGAAGCTGATGAAGACCCCGACGGCAAAACCGGCGGCAATATGCCCGGGATGGTTATCCAGGGTGAGGATATGCTTTATCCGATTTTTCCATTTTTCCTTGTCGAACAATCCATCACCTCTGACTTGCTGAGGCCTTACTCTAAAATCCAACCGCCGGTTTGTCAATTTATTTCACAATTGATCCGGGTTAAAACCTTTTTCAGGATAACCGTCTCCCTGGAAAAAACTCCCTGCAATTGCAAAATTGGCTTGACAATACAACAATAACATATATAATAATACATATTATAAGATGTATTAATGTCAGGCCGGCGAGGGAGGATTAAAGAAGGAATATGAGAAAAAGTGGAGGAATATATGGCTAAATACCTCATCGTGGGAGGCGTGGCGGGCGGAATGTCGGCGGCAACGCGGCTCAGACGGCTCGACGAATCTGCGGAGATCATCGTCTTCGAACGCGGCGATTATGTGTCGTATGCGAATTGCGGCCTTCCCTACTATATTGGCGACGCGATAACCGAACGCGACAGGTTGCTTGTGCAGACCCCGGAATCATTAAAAAAACTCTTCAATATCGAAGTGCGTACCGGAAACGAGGTGATTGCCGTTCTTCCGGACAAAAAATGTATACGGGTGAAAGCGCTCGAATCCGCTCGTGAATACGAAGAATCTTACGACAAACTTCTCCTCTCTCCCGGCGGATCTCCGGTAAAGCCATCTATTCCTGGTTCCGAACTCAACGCAATCCATACGCTCTGGACGATCCCGGACACCGACAGAATCCGGGCAATGGTCGATGGCGGGAAGGTCAAAACCGCCCTGGTAGTAGGCGCCGGATTCATTGGCCTGGAAATGGCCGAAAACCTCCATGCCCGCGGGATCAGGGTCGTTGTCGTGGAAGCGGCGAAGCAGGCGATGAATGTTATCGACTTCGAGATGGCGGCCCTGGTCCACCGGGAGTTGCGGATGAAAGGGGTCACACTCTATCTCGAAGACGGAGTCTCGGCGTTTGAAAAAGGAGCCGATGAAAGCATCGTTGCCCGTCTCAACAGCGGCAGATCGGTCACGGCAGATCTCGTGCTGCTCTCCATCGGCGTCAGGCCGACCACCGGTTTCCTTGAGGGTTCCGGCATCGAACTGGGACCCCGCGGTCATATCGTCGTGGATGAATACTTAAGGACCAGCAGGGAAGATATCTACGCAGCGGGCGACGCCATCGAAGTAATGAATCCGATTACGAAAAAGAAGACAGCGGTGCCGCTGGCAGGCCCCGCCAACAAGCAGGGACGCATTGCCGCCGACAACATAAACGGCAAAAAGATACGTAGCTACGATGGCACCATGGGCACCGCTATCGCCAAGGTCTTCGATCTTAGCGTTGGGATGACGGGGGCCACCGAAAAACTGTGCAAGGCCGAGAAGATACCGTATGATTCCGTCATCATCCATCCAAATGACTTTGCCGGCTACTACCCCGGCGCCATGCGGATCTGCCTGAAGCTCATCTTTTCGCCGGAGAGCCGAAAGGTGCTCGGGGCACAGGCAATTGGCTACGGCGGTGTCGACAAACGGATCGACGTGATCGCGACGGCAATAAAAGGGGGGATGACCGTCGACGACCTTGCCGAGATCGAACACGCCTACGCGCCTCCCTATTCGTCGGCCAAAGACCCCGTCAATATGGCCGGATTCGTGGCGCAGAACATTCTTGACGGGGTCGTCAGGAGTACGACCTGGGAATATCTCCAGCAAGCCGAGAAGTCGCGGCATTTCCTCCTCGATGTCCGCACCCCGGCGGAATATGCCACTGGAACCATCGAAGGGGCGGTCAACATCCCAATTGACACGCTGCGCGAACGGATAACGGAGATACCTGAAGACAAAACCGTAATCCTCTTCTGTCGCGCGGGCCTCATCGCCTACAATGCGGCGCGAATTCTTGAAGGAAACGGCATTACCAACTATTTCAACCTCTCCGGCGGCTATGAAACATACCAGATCGCCACGGCAAGGCAGGACTCTGGCGAAGAATCGGCAATATCACAAAACAGCGAAGGGAGCAACACCGTCATGACCGGAGCCGGAGAGAAGTCCGCTGCAATCAGGGAAGTCAATGCCTGCGGCTTGCAGTGCCCTGGTCCGGTAATGCGGCTCAAACAGGAAATGGACAGCATTGCGGTCGGTGAAGTGATCGCCATTACGGCAAGCGATCCAGGATTTTACAGCGATGCGGCATCATGGGCGAGATCGACCGGCAACATCGTTCGCGATATAAGCAGCGAGAAAGGAATCGTGAAGGCGGTTATCGAAAAAGGGGGTACTGCTCCATTACATGCCGCTGCCACCGGGAATGACAAAACACTTGTTATCTTCTCCGGCGATCTCGACAAGGCGATCGCGAGCTTCATCATCGCCAACGGCGCCCTGGCAATGGAGCGCAAGGTGACGATGTTCTTCACATTCTGGGGGTTGAACATTCTGCGCAAACCAGATAAAATAAAAAGTCTCGGCAAGAACATCATCGAGGCGGCCTTTGCCTGGATGATGCCGCGCGGCAGCAGAAAGCTTACCCTTTCCAGGATGAGCATGGGGGGGCTCGGCGGGATGCTGATCCGGGGAATCATGAGGAACAAGAACGTGCCTGCGCTTGAGGAGATGATGTCCGCGGCAATCAAGGGAGGGGCAAGGATCGTGGCCTGTCAGATGTCGATGGAGCTGATGGGAATCCGCAGGGAAGAATTGATCGACGGCATTCAGGTCGGTGGAGTCGCATCCTACCTTGAGGCCTCAGAGCATGCGGACAACAACCTTTTCATATAGTTTGAACAGAGCTATAATGAATAACCTAAGAAAAAGCAGTTTCGCGCAAAGCCCGCCAAGAGCGCAAAGAAACCAAGCTTTTATCGGATTTAAGTATTGCTCCCAATTGGTTCGAGAATCTATCTCCATAAGTATATGATTTTCTTGCCACCTCCGCCAAAGCAGACTTGGCTGCGGCGGCCGGGTGCGTCCTTTGCGCCTTTGCGTGAGTAAATACCGTTTTTTGAATAAATCGATTTAGGTTTTTTTTATGTTCCGGACAAAACAGAAAAAAGAAGAGACTATTATGGAAAACAGGGCGGAAAAGGTCGCTGCTGAAGCGGAGGGGCTGTATCGCTCCGGGAGAATGCACTGCGCCGAGGCGGTGCTGGCGGCCGTTATGCGCGATTTCATGCCCGAAGCGGGAGAAGAAATGGTGCGGCTGGCCGCGGGGTTCGGTGGCGGTTCCGGCGCCGGCTGCATCTGCGGAGCGGTGGTCGGAGGGTCCATGGCCTTCGGCCTCCTCTTCGCCGCTGACCCGCCGCGGGTGAAACGGTTGACCAAGGAACTCCACCGCTGGTTCCAGGAAGAATACGGCGCCACCTGCTGCAAGATCATCCTTAAGACGCACAAGAAGATCTGTTACGAGCTGACCGGAAAGGTCGCGGGGAAAGTGGCGGAAATGGTGCAATCGTAGGGGATATTGATCACGTCCCTCTTTGGCAATGGGGGATTCGGACGGAACTCCCCGGACAGTTCCAACCCGCCCATGCGGGGTCCACCATCGAAATCCAGCTCTTATTTTCCAAAGAGCGCAAAACTCCTGTGAAGTCTGCAAAGAGCTCTCGATAACATCCGCAGCAAACAACCTCTCCATCGCCTGGTAATCAATATCCATTCCGGCAGAACCGCCGCTACTCGGCGTCGGCGACCTTCCCGTCCATAAACACCACCTTCACGTCACGATAGACGAATATCGTCTTTGCGCCCAGCAGGATCTAGTTTCTCGGGGGGGCCCAGGATCGCGGTCACCTCCTCCTGCGTCTGGCCGAGCCGAATCGTGCTGGTAGCCCTGCCGGCGGCGCGCGGCTCGGCGGGAACGGCAGCGGGCCTCTGGTCAGCGGTGTGGAGGCTGTCCACGGCAGCCGGGCGCGGCTCCCCTTCTGCGGCCAGCCACTCGCCGATGTCGTCCTAAATCAGCTGCGTGGTCACCCCTGCCAGCCCGCCGTCATACTGGAAACGGACGGAG
>JBGPID010000254.1:0-4735 GCA_041484725.1 Geobacteraceae bacterium
ACCCGGACCTCGGCATGCAGCCTTTGCTTATTATCCCCGTCGAAACCTTTACACCCCCATAATGTCGCTATGCTCCAGGTAAAGGTATGCGCTCGCTGCGCTCGCAGGTTAAGGTTGAGAAAAAGCTTAAGCATTTCCTTTACCTCTACCTTTGCCTCTACCTGTTTTTCACTCCCTGCTCTTGTGCCTCTCCTTGAATGCCTGCGCAACGTCACGGCGCATGTCCTTCTCCTTCATGTCGTCGCGCTTGTCGTAGAGCTTCTTCCCCTTGGCCAGCCCCATCTCCACCTTCACCAGGCCATCCTTGAAGTAGAGCCGAAGCGGTATGATCGAATACCCCTGTTCGCGGACCTTGACGAACAGCTTGCCTATCTCTTTCCTGTGCAGCAGGAGCTTGCGCATCCGGTCCGGATCGTGGTTCTCGCGGTTGCCGAAGTCGTAGGGCGAAATATGCAGATTATTGAGAAACGCCTCACCATTTCTCACCAGGGCGAAGGAGTCGTTGAGGTTTGCCTTACCCAGGCGGAGGGACTTTACCTCGGTCCCCTTCAGCACCATCCCCGCCTCGAATTTCTCCTCGATGAAATAGTTGTGAAAGGCCTTCTTGTTGTTACAGATGATCTTTTCTCCCATGCATTCATGGTAACAAACATCAAGAGACAATAGCAAGGAGAAAAGAAAAGCCGCTTATCGTGCAAAAAGCGGCTCCAGTAACCCTTCATTCTTCACCCTTTAAATCGCTTTCCCGCCTATGAATACTTCGACCAGCCGGCTCTCTTCTATCAGCGCCTCGGCCAGTTCATGGGCGTTTGTTTGGCGGCTGGGTTGCATCACCAGGAAATCCCCCTGTTTACCCTTTTCCAGGGAACCGGTCTCGTTCCCGATCTGCAGGGCCTTTGCGGCGCCGAGCGTGGCCATATCGAGGATCTCTTCGGGAGTGAATTCTCCGGGGAATTCCCTGCGGAAAAAACGCATCTCGTCCCAGAGCGAGAGCGAATCGTTGCTGGCCAGGGAGTCGGTCCCGAGCGCCAGGGGTATGCCGCATTTCTTCAGCAGGGGCGCCGGCGCCCTCCCCACGGCCAGCCGTTCGTTGCTCCTGGGGCAGAGGATTGCGGTCACCCCGCGCTTTTTCAATATATGGGCATCGTCGGGGGTAATGTGCACGCAATGCACGACCGCCGTGGAGGGGTTGAGGACGCCGAGGGCTTCCAGATAGGCGGTGGATGTGGTGCGCCGGGGGGCCGGCAGATAGCTCTCCCAATCGGCAAAGGGATAGAGGAGCTCGGCGATCTTGCCGCTGGAATCATGCATGAAGGCCGCTTCTTCACGCGATTCGGAAAGATGGATAACACTGGGGATGGCGAATCTGGCCGCCACTTCCGCCAGAGAGCGGAAGAAATCGGCGGAAAGGGTATGGGGAGCGTGGGGTGAAAGCGCCGGCCTCAGCGTGCCGCCGCTAAAAGAGGCGATGGCTTTCTCGATATCCGCAAGCTGTGCGCCGTTCCGCACCGGGTCCTGACCGATAGCCTCAAGGCAAAGCCTGCCGGAAATAGCGGTTCCTCCGTAGAGGGGAATGAGGGCGCGGTCGCTGACTATCTCGCCGATGGACGTGGTTCCGCACTCCAGGGAGACGCGGAGCCCCTCCATTACGGAATGCTCCAGTTCCTGGCGGGTCAGGTTGCGCCTGATCTTTATGACCTGGATGACCCAGTCCACATATGTCCGCGGTGAATAGTCGATCCCCTTTCTGAGTTTCCATGAAGAGTAGTGGGTGAGTTCCAGATGGGTATGGGCGTTCACCAGCCCCGGCATGATGACGCAGCCGGGGAATTCCGTGACCGGCGCGGAGTATTCCGCCCGCAGGCGGGCAAGGGGTCCGGAATCGACGATGCGCCCATTGTCAACTGCGATTGCGCCCCCCGCCACAGGGGGGGAGGAGACGGGGAAAAGATATGAGGCGGCATAAATCTGCATGATTACTCCCGGCCTTTTATTGCCATGTTACCACGCCACTTTTTTCAGGGTCCCCTGACCGGGAAGCTCCTTGCGGGTCGGAATCAGGTGGTTCCGCTCGTCCACGAAAACAAGCATGGGTTCGTGGACGAGCGCCTCGGCATCGTCCATGCCGACGAAACTGGCGATGATCACCAGGTCTTTCGGCGCCACCATCCTTGCCGCCGCGCCGTTGATACAGATCACGCCGGACCCCCGCTCCCCCTCAATGGCATAGGTCTCGAAACGGTTGCCGTTGGTCACGTTCCAGATGGAGACCGCCTCATAAGGGATGATGTCGGCTGCCTCCATCAGATCTTTATCGATGGTGACGCTCCCCTCGTAATGGAGATCGGCGCCGGTTACCATGGCGCGGTGGATTTTGCTCTTCAGCATCTTTCTTTCCATTATTTGTCTTCCCCCAATATACAGTTATCGATGAGTCTTGTTCTGCCGATGCGCACGGCGAGCGCCAGAAGCGTCCGGTCGTCCGCCTCCCTTACCTCCTCAAGGGTATCGCCGTCCTTAAGTTCCACATATTCAACCACGGCCGCCGGTTCCGCGCCGATCACGGCCATGACCCGTTCCCGCAGCGCGCCGGCATCCTTTACGCCCTGCCGGTAAAGCGCCCCGGCCGCATCGAGGGAACGGAAGAGACAGAGGGCGCTGATCCGCTCCTCAGGCGAGAGATAGCTATTGCGGGAACTCATGGCCAGGCCGTCGGCCTCCCGGACGATCGGCATGCCGATGATCTCGACCGGGATGTTCAGGTCAACGACCATCCTGCGGATGACCGCCAGTTGCTGGTAATCTTTCCTGCCGAAGAGGGCAGCGTGCGGCTGAACGATGTTGAACAGCTTGCCGACCACCGTGGTCACCCCGCGGAAATGACCGGGGCGGCTGGCGCCGCACAGGGGCAGGGAGAGCTTTTCCACGTTCGTATAGGTCTGGTAACCGGGCGGATACATCGCGGCTGCGGAAGGGGCAAAGATTACATCGACACCGGCAGCTGCGGCAATTTTTGCATCCCTTTCCAGGTCGCGGGGATAGGCGGTAAAGTCTTCGCCCGCTCCGAATTGCGCCGGATTGACGAAGATGCTGGTCACCAGGAATCCACCCTGCCGGCGACCCTCCCGCATAAGCGAGGCGTGCCCTTCATGGAGATAACCCATGGTTGGCACCAGGACAATGGCAGTGCCGACTGCCCTGACTGCCTGGGCAAGTCGCTGCATTTCGTCTATTTCTTCGATGATTTTCATGGCTGGTTAGAAAGAGTTCGCATCCGTCGGGAATTCACCTCTCTTCACCTCTTCTATATACCGGTTCACGGCATCGGTTATGACCGGCCGCAGATCCACATACTTCTTCACGAATTTGGGGGAGTATTTCTCGCAGAGCCCGAGAATATCGTGAATAACGAGCACCTGTCCGTCGCAGTGGGGACCCGCCCCGATACCGATGGTCGGAATGGCCAGTTCACCGGTTATCCGGAGTGCCAGCTTTTGCGGTATTCCTTCCAGGACCAGTGCAAAGGCGCCGGCCGCCTCGACTGCCCTGGCATCGGCAAGGAGCCTTTCCGCCTGCTCGTCGGTTTTCCCCTGTACCTTGTACCCCCCCATGCGATGGATGGACTGGGGGGTAAGGCCGATATGTCCCATGACCGGAATATCCATATCGACAATGGCGCGGATGGTGGCGGCAACATGCTCACCCCCTTCGAGCTTCACAGCGGCAGCCCCGCCATCCTTGATCAGGCGGCCGGCGTTGCGGCGGGCATGGCTCGGATCCACCTGGTATGAAAGAAAGGGCATGTCGGCGATCACCAGCGCCTTCGGCTCCGCGCGCATCACCGCCCTGGTATGATATAGCATCTCCTCGACGGTGACCGGCAGGGTATTCTCATGCCCGGCAAACACAACGCCCGCCGAATCGCCCACCAGCATGATGTCAATGCCGCAATTATCCAGAATCCGCGCCGTCGGGAAATCGTAGCAGGTGAGGACCGATATCTTTTCCCCCTCTGCCTTCATTTTCTGGATATCAAGAATGGTTTTCTTCTTTATCAACGCCTTCTCCGTTAATATTGCAATCCGGGATATCACCGTACATGATTACAGGAGAACCCGGAGGAACAACCTGGAGCCGGCCGGAAAGGGAATGCCGCCCGCAAAAAAAGCGCCTGCCATTAAAGGAGACGCTTTTCCACAGTAAAGAGAGGGAACTCCCCCACTCATCCATACCTGGCTATTGCCTCCCGTCCCGGTTCTATTACGAATCCTGGCGGTATTTCGCTATGCCGGCAAGGCCTTGACAGCTCCACTCACGTAGCGGGCTTCCCTTGCGACAATATCCTTTATCATAATCAGAGAGAAAAAGTCTACTATATTTTATTTTACTAGTTAATATAATTTAAATAATCTGCAGGGAGACGGGGCTGCTCCGCTATCCCGATGTCTCTTTCATTACCTCCAGCTCTTTCATTACGATGCCACTCTCTTCCTTGCGCTTTTCCATGTCGTCAAAGATTGCCCTGACCATCTCTCCGAACTCATCCACCGATTTTTTGATCTCCGCGCCGTCTTCTGCCTGCCTGTCAGTGGCACTGACCATTTCATGGGTTATCTCCTTTATCGAATCAATGGCAAATCCTATGCTTCTGGTGGCTTTTGACTGCTCCTTGGATGCCTTGAATATCTGCGCAGTCATGGAACTGACGTCCTCTATGGATTGCGTAACCATACGG
>JBGPID010000255.1:0-4726 GCA_041484725.1 Geobacteraceae bacterium
CACCTCAAGTCGATGTTCATCGCCTCCATGAGCCATGAACTGCGCACCCCGCTCAATTCCATCATCGGCTTCTCCAGCATCCTCCACGACGAATGGGTCGGGCCGATCAATGCCGAGCAGAAGGAGAACCTCGCCATCATCCTCAAGTCCGGCAGACACCTGCTCAATCTGATCAACGACGTGATCGACGTCTCCAAGATCGAGGCCGGGAAGATCGAATCCGTTCCGGAGGAGTTCGACCTCCATGACATGATCTACGAAGCTGTCAGTCTGGTCAAAAAGGAGCTTGAGGAGAAGGGGCTCGTCCTGCGGGTCGCGGTGGCCCACCAGCGGATGCTGACGGACCGGAGGCGGCTTATGCAATGTGTGCTGAACCTTCTCTCCAATGCGGTGAAATTTACTGAACAGGGGGGCGTGACAGTAGAGACGCGGATCGTGCAGAGTCCCGGCGCGACGCTGGAAGCGGGTGTCGCGGAGATATCCGTGACCGATACCGGCATCGGTATCAGGGAAGAAGATCTGCCGATAATGTTCCAACCCTTTGTCCGGTTCATCTCTCCCCTCCAGTCGACAGTCCCGGGAACGGGGCTCGGCCTCTATCTCACCCGGAAGCTCGCTGAAGAGGTTTTAAAAGGTGATATACTTATCACAAGCGAATACGGCAAAGGGAGTCGATTTACCATCAAAATACCAGTGGTGGAGCCATGAAAAAGGTGCTCGTCATTGAAGACAATCGGGACAACATGCGGCTCATTTCCTATGCGCTCGAGCGGAGCGGCTACGCGGTCATTGGCGCGGAAACCGGAGAGGAAGGCGTGGAACAGGCAATCAGGGAGAGACCGTTCTTCATCATCATGGACATCAATCTCCCCGGCATCGACGGCCTGGAAGCGACCCGGCGCATCAGGGCCTCGGAGTCAAACGGCGACATCCCGATCATCGCCATCACCTCGTACGCGATGTACGGCGACAGGGACAAGGTTCTGGATGCGGGGTGCACCGCCTATTTAGAAAAGCCGATCGACCCGCTCACCATCGTGGAGAATATTCATGCAGCGATCGGTGTGAAGGGCGAATAATGTGAGAAAACGATGAAGGTGCTCATTGTCGACGACAATACCGATGACCGGAGGCTTCTGCGTTACAGCCTGGCGAAACACGGCTGCGAGCAGATCATTGAAGCCCGTGACGGTCATGAAGGGCTTGAAATGGCGAAAGCGCACAGGCCGGATTTGATCATCTCCGACGCCCTCATGCCGCGGATGGACGGTTTCGAGTTTCTGCGCATGGTTAAGATGGATGACGAACTCAAAGCTATTCCCTTCGTTTTCCACTCCGCCGTCTATACCGGCCTAAAAGACAGGGAGCTTGCCCTCTCCCTCGGCGCCGAGGCGTTTATTGCCAAGCCGAAGGAACCCGGAGAATTCTGGGAGGAGTTGGCCGAAGTTCTGAAAGGACTTGAGACCGGCAGGGAAAGGCGTCCTGCCGCAGAACCGCTGGCAGAGGAAAAGGAGTATCTGAGGAAATACAGCGGAGTTGTGGCGGCAAAGCTCGAGGAAAAAGTCAGGGAGCTGGAAGAGACTCTAGACAAACGCAAAAAGGCGGAGGAGGCGCTGAGGAGTTCGGAAATCCGCTACCGGCGGCTGTTTGAAGCAGCCAAAGACGGCATCCTCATCCTCTACGCGGACACCGGGAAGATCATCGACGTGAATCCTTTCATGGTCGACCTTCTGGGCTACCCCCCCGAAGAGTACCTCGGGAAAGGTCTGTGTGACGCAGGCCCGTTCATGGAGACCAAAGCCTGCACGACCCTTTTCAGGGAACTGCAGAGCCGGGACTATATCCGCTACGCCGACATCCCTCTGCAAGCCGGCGACGGTCGCCTCATCGACGTGGAGTTCGTCATTTGCAGGTACACGATCGACGACGAAACGGTGTTCCAGTGCAACATCCGGGACATAACCGAACGCAAACGGGCGGAGGAAGCGCTCCGGGAAAGCGAGATACAGCGTTACCGGCTCCAGACCGAACTGGCGTGCGCGGCGCAGGTGCAGGCAAAGCTCCTGCCGGACAGCTACCCCAACCTTCCCAATTTCGAATTTGCCGCACGCTGCCTCCCTGCACAGCAGGTCGGCGGCGATTTTTACGACTGGGTGGAGGTGGCCCCCGGCATCATCGGCCTGACCCTTGGCGATGTCATGGGAAAGGGGATGAGCGCCGCCATGCTCATGTCGACGGCAAGGGCTGCCGTTCACACAGCCACCTTGCAGAACCAGCCCGCGGCAGCAGTGCAACTGGCCGAACGCGCGCTCAGGCCCGATCTGGAGAGCTCCGAAAGTTTCGTGACCCTGTTCCATGCCCATCTCGACATCTATACCCGCACCCTGACCTATGTGGACTGCGGTCACGGTTATGTATTCCTGCGATGTTCGAACGGAAAAGTCGAAGAGCTCACGCCGCGTGGGCTTCCCCTGGGTGTGCCGACCAAAGAAATCTACCAGGAAGGGGTGCTTACCTTCGCAAAGGGGGACGCCCTCGTCCTGTACAGTGACGGACTGATCGACGCCAGGCCCGATCTGGCGCTTACCAATCGGTTACTGGCCGGCCGGCTCGACGGCGCAGCGAGCGCCAGGGAAATGATGGACCTCCTCCTGGCGCTGCCGGGCCTGGAGGGGCCGCCACCCGATGATCTGACGGTTATGGTCATCCGCTGCAACGATGCAATGTGTCAAACTTAAACAAAGATGCTTCGGGTGCGGAAATGAAGGTGCTCATTGTCGATGACAATGCCGATGACAGAAAACTATTGCGGTTGAACCTGGAAAGACACGACCGCATGACGGTGATCGAGGCCCGCGACGGCCAGGAGGGACTCGATCTGGCAAAGGCGCACCGGCCGGACCTGATCATCTCCGATGCCCTGATGCCGCGCCTGGACGGTTTCGAGTTCCTGCGGATGATCAAGACGAACGAGGAACTCAGGGCCATCCCCTTCGTGTTCCACTCCTCGGTCTATACCGGCTTGAAGGATGAGGAACTTGCCTCCAATCTCGGCGCAGAGGCCTTCATTACCAAGCCAAAGGAGCCCGAGGAATTCTGGAGGGAACTGGCCGCGATCCTGGAAAGAGTCGCGACCGGCGCGAAGAAGCCACCCCCTTCCGAACCAATTGAAGAGGAAAAGGAGTATCTCAGGAGATACAGCGGGATTGTGGCGGCAAAACTCGAGGAAAAGGTCAGGGAGCTTGAGAAGAGCCTTGCCCGGCGCATGGAGGCGGAAGACTCACTGCGGAAGAGCGAGCAATTTCTCAACAACATAATCGAGAACATTCCCGACATGATATTTGTCAAGGATGCCCGGGAACTTCGCTTCATCCGGTTCAACAGGGCTGGCGAAGAGCTGCTGGGGTATTCCCGGGAAGAGCTTGCGGGGAAAAACGACTACGACGTCTTTGCACCCCATGAAGCGGAATTTTTCACGGACAAAGACCGGGAAGTCATAAGCAACGGCAGGCTTGTGGATATCCCGGAAGAAACCATACGGACCAGGAACAAAGGTACACGCGTGCTCCATACCAAGAAAATACCTATTCCGGACGAAGCTGGAAAACCACAGTATCTGCTGGGTATCTCGGAAGACATCACCGAACACAAGAAGGCGGAAGAAACCCTGGTGAAGCTCTCCCTCGCCGTCGAGCAGAGCCCCGCGGCTATTGTCATCACCGACACGAATGGGAACATTGAGTTTGTCAATCCGAAATTTGTCCAGATAACCGGCTATTCTCCCGAAGAGGTGATGGGACGGAACCCCCGCATTCTCAAATCCGGGGAAACCCCGCCGGAGGTGTACCGGAAGCTTTGGTCAACCATTACCTCCGGCATGGTGTGGCACGGGGTATTCCACAATCGGAAAAAAGATGGTGAACTTTTCTGGGAAGCTGCCACGATTTCCCCCATTAGAAACCGGAATGGGGTAACCACAAATTTTATCGCCATCAAGGAAGACATTACCGAGCGGAAGAATCTCGAAGAGCAGCTTCGCCAGTCCCAGAAGATGGAGGCGATCGGCCTGCTCGCGGGGGGACTCGCCCATGACTTCAATAATATCCTCACCGCGATCATCGGCTTCAGCAATATCATCCAGAGGAAATTGGCCAAGGACCACCCGATGCAGGTCAAGGTGGGGCATATACTGGCAGCGTCAGACCGGGCCGCCAACCTGATCAAGAGTCTCCTCGCCTTCAGCAGGAAGCAGGTCATGGCCGCCAAAACGGTGGACCTGAACGAAATCATCCTGCATGTTGGGACGTTCCTGAAAAGGATCATCGGCGAGGATGTGGAACTGAGAATAGTGCCGGCTGCGGAGGATTTGTGCATATTTGCCGACAGCGGCCAGCTTGAGCAGGTCCTGATGAATCTCGCCACCAATGCCCGCGATGCCATGCCGGGCGGCGGCACGCTGGTTATCGAGACGAAATCCGTGGCGATGGACGACTCCTATGTCAAGGCCCACGGTTACGGGAAGGCCGGGGGGTATGCCCTGGTCACCGTGAGCGACAACGGCAGCGGGATGGACCTGGAGTCGAAAAAAAGGATTTTTGAGCCTTTCTTCACCACCAAGGAAATGGGCAAAGGTACGGGGCTCGGCCTGTCGGTCGTCTACGGGATCGTCAAGCAGCACAACGGCTATATCAACGTATACAGCGAGCCGGGCTTGGGGACGACCTTC
>JBGPID010000256.1:0-4721 GCA_041484725.1 Geobacteraceae bacterium
ACCGTCAAGGCATTGCGCAAGGACGTTCTGGCCAAATGTTACGGCGGGGATATAACCCGCAAAAGGAAACTTCTGGAGAAGCAGAAGGAAGGGAAAAAACGGATGAAAAACGTCGGCAACGTGGAGCTTCCCCAGGAGGCCTTCCTTGCCATTCTCAAGGTTGAAGGTTAAGGACTCAGGTGCTAAGGCTGAAGGCTGAAGACTGAAGGTAAAAAATGCACTATGTTATCACCCAGCTCAAATAGATTGAGATTGTTTGCTTGTGCTGGGTTTTCCCTAACAGTCTTCAGCCTTCAGTCTATCAACCTGCGTAGTTACTTGGATGCATCAATTCCAATAAAAAGGATCAGAAGAAATGGAAGAAGAAAAGCAGAAACAATCCGGCGTCAATGACAAAAAGGGGACGCCGGCCCCTGCCGGGAAAAAGCATATCATCCGGGAGTATGGCGAGTCGATTATCATTGCGATCATCCTTGCGCTCGTCATAAGGACTTTCATGGTTCAGGCATTCAAGATCCCCTCCGGCTCCATGGAGGATACCCTGGCCATCGGTGACCACATCCTGGTCAGCAAGTTCATTTACGGCACAAAAATCCCGTTTTCCGACAAGCGGATATTGAAGATACGCGATCCGCGGCGGGGCGATGTCATTGTCTTCGAATATCCCGAGGACCCAAGCAAGGACTTTATCAAACGGGTGATCGGCACCCCCGGCGACGAAGTCGAGGTAAAGGAGAAAAAGGTATATATCAACGGAATGCCATACGAGAACCCCCATGAGATGCACAAGGAAAAAGAGCTGATCCCCCGCGAACAGAACCCCCGTGATAATTTCGGGCCGGTGAAGGTGCCGGAAAACTCCTATTTTGTCATGGGAGATAACCGGGACCGTTCCTACGACAGCCGCTTCTGGGGTTTCGTGAAAAACCCGAAGATCAAGGGGTTGGCATTCATCAAATACTGGTCGTGGGATTCGGCAAGGTACCGGATCAGATGGGGGAATATCGGCAGGCTGATCGACTGACGCCGCTGTTCCTTGCGGCGAAAATTATTAACATAAGAAGCTTCCGGCATTTTCCAACTTGACTCTGTGAGATTGAGGTGATACATTTCGTCAAAAGAATGAATGGCCTTTTAAATTAACCCCGTGAGGTTAACAAAGGTGATGAAAGAAAACTCTCCATGTCAGCTCCTGAAGAGCCTTTCCGCCTGCCAGCGAGAAGGCTCTTTTTATATGTCTGCGGGGGCGAAACCGGACAGGATGGGGAGCGGTTACGCGCCGGAAGAAAGGGAGGGGGACTTGAAAACCGAAGGCACGATTATCCTGGATGAGGTCGGGGTCAAACGGGCGTTGACCAGGATCGCTCACGAAATTCTGGAAAAAAACAAGGGGGGGAAGGGACTGGTCCTGATCGGTATATGGACGGGCGGTGTTTACCTGGCCCGGGAACTCTCCCGCAAGCTGGAAGAGATCGAGGGTGAAACGGTCCCTGTGGGCGTCGTGGACATAACCCCTTACAGGGACGACCTCAAGGTGAAGAGCGAGCGTCCGTCGACAGGGAAGACAGACATCCCCTTTTCCGTTGAGGAGAAGAAAGTGGTCCTGGTGGACGATGTGCTCTTCACCGGCCGTACCATCAGGGCCGCCATGGATGCGCTTATGGACCATGGCAGGCCGGGCTGCATCCAGCTGGCGGTGCTGATAGATCGCGGCCACCGGGAATTGCCGATTCGGGCGGACTTTGTCGGAAGAAATGTCCCTACCAGCCTTAAAGAGAGTATCATCGTTAACTTCGACGCCGAAAACAAGCCGTCGGATGTGACGCTGCGGAAATAGAGCACGTAGCATTAAAACCCCCTCCCCGGCCTCCCCCTCCTGGGGAGGGGGAGGCCGGGAGGGGGGTGTGAAATCAGACCATGGGAACAGGGGTGTGTATGGGCCTGCTGATAAAAGGTGGCCGGGTCATTGACCCATCGCAGGGTATTGATGAAGTAGTCGATATTCTTGTGGAAGACGGCATAATCAAGGGACTGGGAAAACATCTGAAGGCGGAGAAGGGATGCAAAACCATAGAGGCAGCCGGCTTTCTGGTTACACCCGGCCTGATCGACATGCATGTCCATCTGCGCGATCCCGGACTGGAGTATAAGGAAGACATCGTGACGGGGACGAGAGCTGCGGCTGCCGGAGGATTCACTTCCGTTGCCTGCATGCCCAATACTAGACCGGTCAACGATAACAAGGGAGTTACTGCATACATCGTCAACAAAGCGAAAGCCGAAGCCCTGGTCAACGTCTATCCCATTGGCGCCATTACCTCGGGGAGCAGGGGTGAGAATCTGGTCGAGATGGGCGAGTTGAAGGAGTCCGGATGCGTGGCGGTGTCCGACGACGGCAGGCCGGTGACGGATGCGCAGATGATGCGGCTGGCCCTTGAGACCGCCGGCCGTATGGGAATCCCGGTTATCTCCCATGCCGAAGAGCTTTCCCTGGCTGCCGACGGAGTGATGAACGAAGGGGCCACTTCAAGGGAACTGGGGTTGAGGGGAATCCCCTGGTCCGCCGAAGATGTGGCGGTGGCCCGGGATGTCTTTCTTGCCGAATTCACAGGGGCACCCATACACATTGCCCATATCTCCACCGCAGGATCTGTGCGCATCATCAGAAACGCCAAGACGCGGGGGGTAAAGGTAACCTGTGAGACGGCCCCCCACTACTTCTCGCTCACTGATGAGGCCGTGCGCAGCTTAGGCGCCAACGCCAAGATGAATCCGCCGTTGCGCGGGGCCGCCGATGTCGCGGCAATCAAGGCCGGGCTGGCGGACGGCACCATCGATGCCATTGCCACCGACCATGCGCCCCACCAGAGTGACGAGAAAGATCTGGAGTTCAGCAGGGCCTTAAACGGAATCATCGGTCTGGAGACTTCCCTGCCACTCTCACTCAGACTGGTCGAGGAAGGGGTCCTGGGGATATCGGCGCTAGTCGAGAAGATGTCCCTCAACCCTGCCGGAATTCTAGGTATCGACCGTGGCACCCTGAAGACCGGGGCAGTGGCCGATATCATCCTTATAGACCCGGGCCTTGAATGGGTCGTGGAGGCGGAGAAGCTCGCGAGCAAATCCAAAAATTCCCCCTGGATCGGCCAGACCATGATGGGAAAGGCGGTGTATACCATTGTTGGCGGTAAAGTGGTTTTCAAACAGGAATCGAACCAAACAAAGCAATTAACCACAGAGGACTCAGAGTAATACGGCAACAAAAAAATATTAAATCAGTATTTTATGTTTTATGAATCAAAAACTGATACCTGATTTTTTCTCTGTGTCCCTCTGTATCCTCTGTGGTGAAAGCTTCCTTTTTAGGAGTTGATCATATGAAAGCATTTTTAGCGCTTGCTGACGGCCGGGTTTTCACAGGTAAGTCGTTTGGCGCATCCGGCGAGGCGAAGGGGGAGGTTGTCTTCAATACCTCAATGACAGGCTACCAGGAGGTGCTGACCGACCCATCCTACAAGGGGCAGATGGTCACCATGACCTACCCCCAGGTCGGCAATACCGGGATCAATCCGGAGGACATAGAGAGCCTGCAGCTTTACCTCTCCGGCTTCATAGTGAAGGAGTATCACGATAACTACTCTAACTGGCGCGCCACCATGAGCCTGGACGCCTATCTTAAGGAGCACGGCGTAGTCGCTATCCAGGGGCTCGACACCCGCTCCCTGACCCGCCATCTGCGCGACCACGGGGCACAGAACGGAATTATTTCCACTCTGGATACCGATCCCCACTCCCTAGTGAAAAAGGCCCGTGCAATACCGAGCATGGCCGGGCTCGATCTGGCGAGCGGCGTTACCTGCGACAAGCCGTATCACTGGAGCGAAGGTCCCTGGGAATTGGGCGTAGGATACACCCATCCATCCTCAAAGGGATTGAAATACAGAGTAATAGCCTATGATTTCGGAATAAAATTCAATATCCTACGCTGCCTGGTCAGTGCCGGCTGCGACGTAACAGTTGTGCCGGCCATCTTTCCCGCCGAGGAGGCCATTGCTATGCGGCCCGACGGCATTTTCCTCTCCAATGGTCCCGGGGACCCGGAGCCGATGCATGCTGTCATCGAGAATATCAGGAAATTCATAGGCCAGGTCCCCATCTTCGGCATCTGCCTGGGGCACCAGCTCCTGGGCCTGGCCCTGGGGGGTAGGACTATCAAGCTCAAGTTCGGCAATCACGGCTCCAATCTGCCGGTCCTGGACCTGGTCACCAGAAAGGTAGAGATAACCGCACAGAACCACGGCTTCTCGGTGGATATCGTATCGCTCTCACACGCCTGCGAACTGGCCCATGAAAACCTGAACGACCAGACCGTGGAGGGGATGCGGCATAAAACGCTTCCCATTTTCTCGGTGCAGCACCATCCGGAAGCCTCACCCGGTCCCCATGACTCGAACTATCTGTTCGGCAGGTTCGTGGAGATGATGGAGAAAAACAAGTGAGGCCGCCGCTTTTCCTCAATCTCGGCGTTGCCCTGCGGAAATTCGTTGTGCGGCGTAGCGCTGCTACGCCTCCGCCGATTCCCTTGGGCGCCTTGACCTTGCGAAAAATCGACACTCCATAGGTAAAACAATAATGCGTTATCTTGATCTTTATCAATCGGGTGAACTGCTGCAACGGATTCGCGAGGCTTACCGGCGGCTGGCGGCCTGCGATCTCTGTCC
>JBGPID010000257.1:0-4710 GCA_041484725.1 Geobacteraceae bacterium
CTTTACACGGTTTTGTGCGGATTCCCCTACTGATGCGGATTTTGCCCGGCCGGACAGTTTCCCCTGCGGTTCCTGCAGGAGATCCTTGATACTGCGCTTCCCTAGAAACCACTGCACTAGATGGGATTCGTAAAAAACGCCATTCAACGTCAATGCATCGCGCAACAGCCCGGCAAAAAGGTCTGTATCCGCGGGCCGGCCGTTGAGTATCGAACCGTTGCGCGGCAGTGCGCTTATCTGCTGCGGATCAGACGAATTTTGGGAAAGCTGGCCCAGCCATTTTCCGGTATCGCTGATCGTGACCGGAGTCGCGCTGTTTTGCGAACGCGACAGGGTGAAGGTAAGATTCGGTTCCCCCGTAACGACCGTCATTTGAAATGTTTCGCCGGGTTGGACAATTATGGGGAGTTCGATGCGAAAGAGTTCTCCCGCAATCCGCGCCAGAAACCGCTGATTCGGCAGGCTGGCGAGAACCTCGGCCTGCACCTGCTGACCGGGAGTCAGCTGCAGTTGATAGGCCGCCTGCGGCTCGCCTCCGACAGCGGAGGATGCAGGCGATTTTGCGAGCAATTGCGCCAGGTTCTGGATTGCATCAACGATCACGATCAGTTCTCCGCCCCATCCGCTCCGTTGTCAACCTCGGGAAAGGGGAAAATGGCTATCCTTTGTCTGTAGCAAAACCTCTGCCAATTTCCGCATGTCGCTGTACAGCCCAGTGCGCAGGCGTTCTGCCGACCTGTATGGGCCATATGGAGAGGGAGATTGGTTGTTCAAAGGGATGATCCTGTCCAATTATTTGACATGAACGGCAAGGGGATTGCCTCATTTCTTTTCTTGTCTGTCACTGCTTTATGGCTTATAAATGGTAACTATTCAGGTCGATAGACTGAAGGCTTAAGACTGTAAGGAAAACACCTGCAAGGTCGCAAAATTCGCACAGCATTCGAAACGGTTATCTTGGGAGATCCGACATTGTGAGTGTTGAAGACGGTTCCTATTCTTCAGCCTTCAGCCTTCAACCTAAACACCTGAGAGTACCGGCTTGAACAGCGGGAAAAGCCGGCCCATTCCTGGAACCTCGATGGATAAAGTACTACTTATAACCGGCATCTTCACTCTCGCCATACTCCTGCGCAAGGCGGGTATCGTGCGTGAAAGGCATGCCGGAATGCTGGCAGGCTATGTCATAACGGTTTCCCTCCCCTGCCTGACCCTCATGACCATCGGGACGCTCGACCTTAAGCATGCGCATTTCGATATTGCCGTTATCGCCTGGCTGACCATGACCGTCGGGGTGATAGCCTCCTATGCGGTGGGGAGACTGGCCGGCCTCGAAGAAAAGAGGCTGCGCGCCTTCATGCTCGCGGCCACCTTCCCGAACACCGGTTTTCTCGGCTACCCGTTTGCCTACGCATTGTTCGGCGGCGCCGGGCTCTCATATGCGGTTATCTATGACCAGATGGGGATGTTCCCCTTCTTCATCACCATCGGCTTTTTCATTGCCGGGGGAAGGGAGAGCCTTCGCCACTCACTGCGATTCCCGCCCCTTATTGCCCTCATGGCGGCATTATTGCTTAACTGGGGGGGAATCCCTCCTTCCGGCCTGTTCGCGAAAATCATCGGGGTTATCGGCTGGACTACCCTGCCGCTCACCATCTTCATCATCGGCCTGAAGGTCCGGCTCACCGCTTCGAGCGACATCAGACCCGTGCTGTTGTGCCTTTTCCTCAGGATGGCGGCCCTGCCTGCGCTGCTTTTCCTCATTTTCCATTTCATGGGGAAGAGCGGGCTTCCCTATAAGGTGACCCTTATGGAGACTGCCATGCCTCCGGCCTTAACCACCAGCATCCTTGCACTCCAGTACCGGCTCGACGAGGATCTGGCCGTCTCCTGCATCAGCCTGGGTACCGTGATAAGCATGATATTATTCAGCATAGCCATGGCGCTGCAACCGGTATAATGGCAAAATCAGACCGTCATCCCACAACCATCTGCTTCCAACCCCATCCTCCCCCTGCGCTTGCTCACGAAAATTTCCGAGAATATCAGAGCAAGATGGCAAGTACTATATCGGAAGCTAATGGTTCAGGCATTGAGACATCTTGTACGCGAATTCAGCGTTTACTTACATTCAATGAAAAAACACTGTTTGCCTTCTTTCCCTGTTTGTCTTTGACCTGGACGGTGAAAGTGAAACCGCCTGCGCGGCCCGGCCTTCCGCTGATGACGCCTGAATTGCGGTTAAGCTTTATTCCCGGCGGTAGTCCTGTTCCCTTGGCCAGCGACCAGTTGTAGGGTTTAACTCCTCCAGTGGCACTGATCGTATCTGTGTAGCTCGTCCCCAGAGTGGCGTTGGGCAACTGGCTCCCGCTGACGATGCTGATGATGGTCAGGTTGGGCGGCGGCTTCACGATGCCGCTTGCCTCGGGCAATATGACAAAGAGCGTGATTGAACTGGCAGGGAAGGTGGCACTGAAACCGCTTTCCGACACCGGTTGATCGGCCGGGTGTTCGATGGCGCCCAGATTGGCTGAACTGTATCGATAAACCGACGCGTTTGCCTGAGGTTTCAATCCGGCCAGGCTGATGGAACTTGTCAGGCTGTTTGCCGACTTGTTGATTATAACCACGGTCAATGCACTGTCCGAGGTTCGCTGCGCTGCATACACCGAAAGCTTATCCTGATCAGCGCTTTTTGCTTGGACTTCCATGTCGCCAAAGACATGGCCTGCGCCGTCGTAATTGCGGTAGATGCGGAATGCGAATGCCCCGGGCTGAGCCGTCGTTGGCGGTCCCCACAGGGTAGCCAGGTCCAACCCCTCCCGGCCGAAGATGCCTAGCACGTCGGCCTCCGTCAAAGCGCCGTTGATGCTCTCAAGTCCGCCCCAGTTATATTCGGTGATCGCCAGCCTGGTTCCGGGGTAGTTGGCATTCACCCACCCCTTCATGCGCGGAATCAACTGAACCGCGATACCTCCGGCCGCCAGATCGGAAATCCAGCTTTCATCAATATAAGACGGGTCCCACAATGAACGTGTGGAACGGAGGCGAAGCGCCTGGGTGGAGGCATTGCCCGCGGACGACAGCGAAACGCCGCTTGCACTGGGGTAATAGTGCAGATCGAGATAATCGAGGATGCGCATCCCGTTCTGCTGGTCATATGCCTGCATCTGCTGGAGATACCACGGCACAAAGGGCGTATTGCCGTGAGACTGGTAATCGGTGCCGATGCCGCATCCGTCAAGGGCCGAGTAGAAATATGCGCACCATCCCCACAGCACAGGGCCGAGCGTTTTTGCGGACGGATCGACGGACTTGACCGCCGCCGCATACTGGTATGCCCGATCGCGCAATTCGTCGTAGGTGGTCGGTTGCGGATGCACGTCACGATGGGTGCTGTTCCAAAGCATAGGTTCATTGTCGAGGTCATAGTAGGAAACGCCGCCGTTCGTCGCGGTGCCGTATTTGCCGGTTAGATGGTTGATCCATGAGCTTACAAAGGCAGGCCCGATTGCGATACTGGTGTCGCCTGGGTTGTTGCCGGTTATCTTGCCGCCGTTTGTGAAAATCCCGTTGCCGCAGTTGCTGTCCCAACTGTCCGTGGACTGCTGGGCACCGTAAATGGAAACCTTGAATCCGCAATCGTACGGGTGGTTTTCCAACCTCTGCTTTGCTACCCAGCCAATAAGCGGTACGGTCATAAGGGTCTTCGTGCCTGTGCGACTGTCCTGTTCCACGAACCGGTCAGCCGCTGAACCGTCCGGCAGGGCAGCCGGGTTCGTATTATCTTCCCGGATATTTTCGAAGTACCAGTCGCTTCCGGTGTTGTATGTGTCGTTCTGCCAGTTGTAGCGGCTTGTCGAGTTTCCCCCCCAGCGGCGCACCGGCAGGCGAATGTCCGCGGCCAGCTGTTCGTCGGCATAATTCATCCCGTAAATGTCATTGCTTACGGGATGGCGTTCCGCGCTCATATTTATGCTCAGGTCCGGTCCAACAGATGGAGGGGATGGAGGTGGAGGCGGGGTTGTAGATGCGACAAGTGAGACATCGTCGATGAAGAATGTGGGTTGAGCAGCACCGGTGGTGTCCTGCCAGTAGAGGTCGGCAAGTGTTGCCGGGCTACCCAGAGCGGAGAGAAGCACATTAACCTCTGTCCAGTTTTTCGCCTGCATTGTAACAGGAAAAGTGTTGCTGCCGTCGCCGTTGGCTACCACCTGGAGTTTTTGATTTCCGGCGCTGCCGCCGTTAACCCAGAACCGTAGTTGGTCGTAACCGCTCGTATCAACGGGGGAATTGGAATGGAGGTAAAATCCGGCCCAACCCGAATTAAATGTTACGGAAAGAGAATATGGACCATTATGAACTGGTGATGTATTGGAGAAATTGCTAGTAGTGTTCCACGACCAGTCAGCCCACCCGGTAGTGATGCTGTCTGCATAAATCGAAAGGTCCGACGCAAGCGCCGTCCCGCCGTTGAGCGGCAGACAGGTCACGAGAAACAACAGTATCGCCAACAACCGCATAACTGCGCGAGTCAAAACTGTCATTGCAATTACCTCCTTATTTAGTTTCCATCCGGAAACGGTTCTTTTCCGCCCTGGCGGCGTCAATCTTCGGGCTTGCTTGTGCGGCGTACCGATGTACGCCTCCGCGCAATCCTTTGATTTCCTTGCCAGGACGAAAAATCCCTCGTTTCCGAATTGGAAACTA
>JBGPID010000258.1:0-4708 GCA_041484725.1 Geobacteraceae bacterium
ACACCATTCATGACGAATATGAAGGAGTTGCAAAAAACAGCGAGGTGCAAGCCATGTTGGAAAGGTACAAGTTTGGTGCTCATATGACACAAGCCGTCAATGAAAAAACAAGCCGTGTCAAAAACATCCAGTCATCCCCTGTTGTCATTGAATCGCTTTTTAATGCCATTGGGAGAGGGGTCATTTTCATGAACGGCGACGGGATAGTGACATATATGAATAGAGCTGCCGAAGAAATGCTGCATGCGGACAAAAAGTCCATCATCGGCAAAAAGGTTTACATGCTGCCGCTTCGCACCCCTGTTTACAGGGTCTTAAGTGAAAACTGCCGCGATGCGCCTGTCGAAATTGCGCTGCTGGGGCGCGTTTATGCTGTTCGGGCCGCTGAGGTGAAGAACCCGCAGGGAGTTGTGCTGGGAGATATGACCGAGATCTGGGATATTTCTGAAGAAAAGAAGGAGAAACGGCAATGGGAAGAGTTCGTTGCCATGATGACGCACGATCTCAAATCGCCCCTGACCGTTATCACCGGCTATCTGCAGATGATGAAGATGGGGGTTTACGGTGAATTTAGCGAAAAACTCGATTCCGTTATCGATCAGATGGGGCAAAGCGGCTCCAAGCTGCTATCCATGATCGAGGAGCTGCTCGGAACCTATCAGATGGAAGTGGGAAATATTACATTGAAGAGAGAGAGCTGCAATATAGAGGCGGTCCTGAATGGATGCTATCGCGAAAATCTTAATGAAGCCCGTGATAAGAACATTAAATTTTCGTTTTCCACGGATGACGGCTTACCGATGGCGCACCTGGATTGTAAACAGATCTCCCGTGTATTCAACAACCTGATCAGCAATGCCATCAAATTCACCCCCAGAGGGGGGAAGGTTTCAGTAAGTGCCAGTGTGGCAACAGGTAACCTTTATGTAAACATCGACGATACGGGTATCGGGATCCCTTGTCAGGACCTTTCGCGCATCTTCAATAAATACTACCGGTCAGCGGGCGCTTCAGGATTCAAGGGGAGCGGGCTCGGCCTCGCCATCAGCAGGGCCATAGTCGAGGGGCACGGCGGGGCGATTAAAGTGGAAAGTAGGGAAGGTAAAGGGAGCAAATTCACGGTGATGATTGCGTTAAGCGATCAGGATGGTGATTATTTTACCTGAAAGAGAACCTTGCCTTTGGGGTATGGAGAAAATTCCCGCGCAAATATTTGCTGTTTTAGGCTGATCCGGCTAAAGTTGTTGCCCGTTCTGCCGATTAATTCAACAAGAAACAATTTATGAAGAAAGGAGGATCATTATGTCCAATGTATTGATCGTGGATGATTCCTCGACCATGAGGAAGATTATTACCCGCTCGCTCAGGCAGGCCGGTCTATCCGTGGATACCATCCTGGAGGCCGCTGACGGTATCGAGGGGTTGAACGCCCTGGGCTCGAACACGGTAGACCTTGTCCTGTCCGACATCAACATGCCGAACATGGACGGTCTCGAGTTTGTCAAACAGGCCCGGGCGCAGGGGTGCAAGGCTCCGATCGTGATGATAACCACCGAAGGCGGAGAAGACATCATCGCCGAAGCCATGAACAGCGGCGCCAACGGGAGCATCAGAAAACCGTTCACTCCCGATCAGCTTCAGGAAAAATTGGGAGGTCTGTTATGAGCCTGAACCTGAATGTCGCGGAATGGGCTCATGTGCAGGAAGTTGACATGGCGCGCCATATCATCGATGCCACCAGGGAAGTATTCTCCACCATGATGGTAATGGAAGTTGAGGACTGTTATCCACTGATCGAGCCGGTCACAGAGTTCCACTGCAGCATTACCGGCATGGTCGGACTGGCCGGAAGCTACACCGGCATACTTTCCATACATTGTCCGGCGCACCTGGCAATGAAAATGACCTCGAACATGCTGGGAATGGAAGTGGAAGAGGTCGGAGAGGATGTTAACGATGCCCTCGGTGAAATTGCCAACATGCTGGGAGGACATGTCAAACAGGTCCTCTCCAAGGGAGGGCTCGACCTGAACCTGTCAATTCCCACGGTGATCTCCGGTGAAACGTATACGATCCGATCGACAAACAATCAGGATTGTGTTGTCATTCCGTTCCGGTGTGATGGTGAGAGGTTCCTGGTGGGGCTTACCATCAGGAAGGAATGCTGATCTTGACAGGAGTGGATAACGGGATGAACCATGGATAAGTTTCCGAAGTTACAGAAAATGCTGGTGGCGGCCCTTAACCAGGCAATGCTGGATGGGGGAATGCTGCTCGGTCATGAACTGACAATAAAAGAGAGCGAAAGCTCAACGCATACAAAGCAGGAATACATAAAGGCAATGGAAGATGCGTCTTTTATCGTCGGCGTGAAATCCCAGGAAGATTATGACGGGATTTTCCACATGGTATTTTCTCTCGGGGATGCGATCGTACTGGGGAGTCTCCTGCTCGGTGTTCCTCTCCACAGGGTTTCCGAGAAGAAAAAACTGGCCATCATTGACTCGGATGACATCGATGCGTTCTCCGAGTTTATGAATCAGGTCATCGGCTCCTGCAATTCCGTGTTCAAGCCGACCCTCCCCAAAAGAGTCCATTTAAAGATGCTCGAACCGAAGAAATTCATTCCGGGTAACAACGACGTCAATGAGGACGAGCCGGTTCCTGATGGAGATTATTTCCTTTTTCGGGCGCAGCTTCAGATGCCGCAGCAGGACCTTGGCCGGCTCGATATTATCATACCCTCCGCACTCGCCAGTTTTTACGATCTCCAGGGAGATGAAGCCGCAACGGTGCATGAAGCGGATGCATCGCCGGAAGAGGCTGTCGCCGCGCCAGCGGAATATGCGGCAGACGAGAGTACCGTTCTTATCCTGGAGGACAATTCCGCGGACCGGCAGTTTTTTCAGGAAACCCTCTCCGCCACGGATATAAAAGCACTGACCGCCACCCTTGATGCCGACCTGACGGAGTTCTTCCCGCATGGGTCGGTAAAGGCGGTTTTGCTCGGCGTAGTCGATGCGGATGACCGTGAACTCTCCATCTGCATCAAAATCAAGTCGATATCCCCAAAGAGTCCCGTCCCCGTCATCATGTGCGCCAGGCAATGGACACGGATCGGCGTTCTCAAGGCGCTGAAGTATGGGGCGGAGGATATCATCGTCAAGCCCTGCACCCCGGACGAACTCAAGGGGAAGTTATCTAAATTTCTGGTCGCCGCCTGATTCGTGTCAAAAAAGCGTCCCTCCCTAACATTCTTTTGACGTACGGGATTCCCGCTGCAGGATCAGTTACTTTTCCGCCGGCAGCGCCATTCTTTCCCCTGCGGGGCGTATTTGCCACTCCCGTATCGAGATTTTTCCCCCATCACAAATCCGTGAATGAATCTTTTTTGACCCGGTCTGCCTGACAGATAACGGTGCATTTCTCGCGTCACCCCACAACTATTCTATATTACTACAGTTTTCAGTGTGGTACAGCTTTTGCTGTCAACCTGGTGAAGGGAGTGACAAGACCCATGGCACTGGACGGAATTTTCGATACGACCATCAGGCTTCTGGAAAAGAATCTCGATCTGCGGGCAAGGAATCAGAACTTTATTTCAGCCAACCTTGCCAACGCCGAGACCCCCGGCTATATCCCGACGAACCTTTCCTTCGAGGGGGAGTTGAAAGAGGCCTTGAAAAACCGGGGGGGCGGTTCGGCCTCCGTTACCAATCCCCGCCATATTCCCCTCAAAGGCCAGGGCGGCGGGCTTGATAAGGTACAGGGAAGGGTGATCGAAACCCCTGCCGCTTCCATAGGGAAAGACGGAAATGGCGTCGAGCTGGAAAACGAGATGGGAAAACTTGTCGAGAACCAGATACTCTACAACGCCACGGTGCAGATCGTCTCGAAACAATTCGAAAGCCTGAAAACGGCGATTAAGGGGAGCATATAAATGGATTTCTTCACTTCTATGGATGTAAGTTCTTCAGGCATGGCAGCGGAAAGAACGAGGATGAACCTCATCTCCAGCAATATCGCCAATGCCAATTCCACGCGGACCCAGGAAGGCGGACCTTACAGGCGCAAGGACCCGGTTTTTTCCGCTGTCCCCGCAACGGGCGGTTTCAAGTCAGTCATGGATCGGGACGGCGCCGCGGGTGTGAAAAAGGTGGAGGTTGCTCAAATCCGGGAAGATCAGTCTCCCCCGCGGATGCAGTATGATCCGACCCATCCGGACGCAGACGGGCAGGGATACGTGGCGCTTCCCAATGTCAATGTCATCGAAGAGATGGTGGACATGATATCCGCCACCAGGGCTTACGAGGCAAATGTAACGGCAGCCCAGGCCGCGAAGAGTATGGCGATGAAAACACTCGATCTTTTAAGGTAATGGGAATTATGCGGGACGCCTCTCCTTGATCGGTTAACAACGGTAAGGAAGAAAACTAGAGAATAATTTTCGGAGTGACAGATGGAGATAAACGGGATAAGTAGCGGCGCAGGCATATCGAAGGTTATTCCCGAAAACGGGGCAAGCGGAGCAAATGGGGCAAAGCCGGCCGCTCCCGACAGCGGCTCAGGCAATTTTTTCGAGGAGCTGGTCGGCAAGGTCAGTGATATGCAGGCACAGGCAGACGGCAAAATCAGGAATATGGTTACCGGCGACTCCAGGGAACTGCATGAAGTAATGATGGCAGTGGAAAAGGCAAACATTTCGTTC
>JBGPID010000259.1:0-4699 GCA_041484725.1 Geobacteraceae bacterium
CAAAGGGGCCGGTCACGCTCGAACACCTCTTCCCGGAACGGGTCGCGGTATATCTCCCTCGCTTCAGCGGTGATATATCCTTTCTCCTCCAGCTCTTTCAGCAGAGTGCCGTCAACCCTGCATTCCCGGCGCAGTACAGATGAAGGGGCTTCCCCGACACCTCGCAGGAACTCGACGATGAGCGCCCGTTTCCCCTTCAAGGGGGCGACCCCTTCCGAGGCTCCGGCCAACCGGTAGAAGATGGCGGTTTTTACATCCCTCCCGCCGGTCAGCACCTCTTCCGTTACATGCGTTCCGTCCGCTGCCGGCGCGCTCCTCTTGCGGCTTTCGATGTTGATCCCCGCGGGGAGTGCCCCCTTAAGGACCCCGCCGAGGGGATGGAGGTAGTAGCTCGCCGTCCAGCGCAGGAATTCGAGCTCCTTTGCGGTAAAGAGCGGCTCCGGGTCGAGCAGGTCGATGATCTCCCTGAGCTCCCCCTCGGCCGATTTGACCCGGCCGATGATGTAGCCGGTCAGCTTGCGCCGGCCGAACGGCGCCAGCACCCGTTTCCCGATCTGGACGAGCGGTGCGAGGCGGGCCGGGACCAGGTAGTGGAAGGTGGTCTCAAGATGGAGGGGAATGGCGACTTCAATGATGGTTGAGTTCGGCTCGGTCATGGCAGCCAGGATTATGAAGCTTGTCAAGGGCTGTGTCAAATTAGAATTGCAAACAGCCAGAGCGTGAAAAGACCGCGAGCATCGGGATATTCAGGATGTTGGGACCAAATGAGAATGATTCATTAATCCATAAATAATGTTCATGGAACTCCTCCGCTATCGGCTATGGGGGATTATTCATATGGCGTTGAAATCTGTCTCTACTTCCTGAACACCACCTTCAGTCTGTCGTTCAAATCGATCTTCATCCCTGGAAAATCCTTCATCAGCTCCTTTACATCGGCAGCCGAACTCCCTTTCAGCAGCTTCAGTTTCTCCAATTGCGGGAGGGAAGAGCCGAATTTTGACAGGTCGAAATCGATGATGGTGATCCGGCTGCCGTCACGGTGGGTGGCGTTGGTTTCGACTATGGAGCCGTTCACCTCGACAGCCAGCGCCATCTTCATCCCCATGAACATCTCCGCCAGCTGCTTCGCCTCCTCGTCGGAAATGACGCTGGCTGTCCGGGGGGATTCGGCATTCTCTTGCGACCCTTCGACGGCCTTTACGGGGTTCTTATCCCCGGGCTGCTCAACGGTCAGCGTTGCCGGGGAACCCTTGCTGAAGTGGAAGATAAGCGGGAGGGACGGCGCCTTCTGGCCGCCCTTCCCCACTGCAGATTCGCCGCTCTGCTGGTTGAGCCTAAGCTCGTTGATCTCCCTGAACGCGTAGGTGGCCGTGTACCCGGAGAATTCAGCGGTCTCGGTCTTTTCCCCGGATATGTAGGAAACCCCCTCCCCCATCCCCGCGGCCCGGGCCTTCAGCTTGGCCGGCTCGAACAGCTCGATGGGCTCCGGCCCGGCTCCGCTGTTACCGGCAAAACCCTGCATCATCTCGTTCATCCTGGCGATCATCTTCTTGCTGAGGAGCATGGACTCCACGACCGTACCGCTGCCGTCGGGATTGACCCGGACAACCGTACTCGCCTGGAAACAGCCGGCGAGCAGGAAGATGGCGAAGATCGTAATTATCCGGCAGAAATGGTTCACGACAGCCTCCGGAGCTCTATCATTTGCCTATCCGTTCAACGCATATGCGGTTTTTCCATGCATCCCCGGTCACCGGCTACACCTCCACACCCAGGAAGAACCGTAGCGCGAGGCCGACCATGAAACTCAGGCCGGCGACGCCGAGACTCAGCCCTGCCATTTCGGCAAAGCGTCTTTTGAACGGCAGATCCTTTGCCACCGAGATGTAGAAGTTGAAGAGTGCGATGATCATGACGGCGGTCAGAAGCGTGCACGCCAGCGACACGTAAAAATTGGGGAGCACGAGAAAGGGGAGGATCAACAGGACGACGGTCACGACATAGGCGACCCCTGTGTAAAATGCGGCCTTCAGCGGATGCTGGTCCGCCCCCTCCGCCTTGGTCGAAAGGTACTCCGAGGATGCCATGGATAAAGCGGCGGCGATCCCTGTGATGGAACCGGTCAAGGCGATGAGGTGAGTGTTCTGGAGCGCGAATGTAAGCCCGGCCAGGGTCCCGGTCAGCTCGACCAGCGCGTCATTGAGACCGAGCACCACGGAACCTATGTAACGCAGCCGCTCTTCGTCCAGCATGGCGAGCAGCGCGGTTTCGTGGTCTCCTTCCTCTTTGGCGATTGTTCCGGCATGGCCCACTTCGGCGGGGAGAGCCGCATACGATTGCTGGGCGCCCGCCTCGCCCCGCTCCATGAGCTTTGTTCCAAACGTAAGGCCGAAAACGCGGCTGATCCAGCAGTACTTCCGAACCTTGCCCCAAGCGGGCTGCACATCTTCACCGGTGTACCCCTTCCACTGCTCGTAGTGCCTTTTCTCGTCCTCCGCGATGCGTTCGAGGACCCGGGCGTTCTCCGGAGATATCTGCATTGCCGCCAGTCGCCTGTATATATGATATTCGGTGATCTCGTTACGCTGGTACTCCATAAGCTGCGTCTTCTCGCGCTCCGACAACAAAATCCAGCCTCCTTCTCCGGGTCAGCGGGGGGGGTAGCCTTCCGGGGGTCATGCCCGAAGAACAACCAGTTTGCAATAAAATTCAAGGCCATGCACGCTTGCATAAGGCCGCGACGCAAGGCCGGCCGTCGTTTACTGACTTGTTCTAGCTGTAGATCATTTCATATCCCTTCAATCAGCTTGTAATACTCCTTGATTGAACGAATGGATTCCATCGTTGTTTGGAACAGGACCCAACTGAGAAAAAGGATTCCTATGGTGAGTCCGATCTTCCATGCCCGCGATGTTTGTGGACGCCACCAGATCATGGGCAACGCCAGGGGTCCTACGGAGAGGAGTGCGATGATGATAAAGGATTTTCGGAAATACCATGGAAGCTTTTCCTCTGCAGAGCGTGGTGGGGTGGAGGCATCCAGAAACTCACCGCAGTGTTTACACTTTATCGCGGCGTCTTGAATATCTTCAGCGCAGAAGGGACACTTTTTCATCATTATCTCTCTTGGTAGTCCATCTAGTAATCAAAGAAAGTTGTGAGCGATGAGGAGAAGGGGATATTTAAGGATAAGCCTCAATGCGTTGTTGCGGAGGGGCCGATCTCTCCGAGCAGTCGTTCCAGCTCGAAACGGCTGAAGGAATAGGCCTCGCGGCAAAATTCGCAGGTAACCTCGGTAGCGCCTTCCCGGTCGATGATGTCGGATATCTCCGCCGCGCCGAGGGAGATCAGGGTCCGTTCGACCTTTTCCCGGCTGCAGATGCAGCGGAAAGCGAGCGCCCTCTTCTCCAGGGTCATATAAGGGATACCGGTGAACAGGATCTCCAGCAGTTGCTCCGGGTTCTGACCCTGGCGCAGCAGTTGCGTAATGGGGGGGAGCTGTTCGATATGCGCCATGAGCCGGTCAATCAGCTCAGCATCGGCCGGGGGGAGCGTCTGGATAAGGAAACCGCCGGCAACGGAGACCCGGTTGTCCGGCTCGACGAAGACACCGAGCCCCACCGCGGAGGGGATCTGCTCGGACTCGGTCAGGTAGTATGCGATATCCTCCGCTATCTCGCTCGTGTAAAGCTGGACCATTCCCCTGTACGGTTCTTTCAGGCCGAGGTCCTTGGTAACGGTGAGGAAACCGGCCCGGCCCAGCGCCCCGCCCACGTCCAGTTTTCCCTGTTCATTGACCATCTGCACCTGCGGCGCCGCCACATAACCGCGCACCACGCCGTTGCTCTCGGTCTCCACGATGATCTTTTTCAGCGGACCGTTCCCCTCGAACCTGAGCGCCAGCCGCTGTCCGGTCTTCAGCATGGCGCCCAATAGCGCCCCGCCGGTAAGCGCCCTCCCCAGCGCCGCGGAGGCGGTCGGCCAGCAGTCGTGACGGCGTCGGGCCTCGTCCACCAGGCCGGTGGTCACACAGGCCAGTGCCCTGATGTTTTCCGTCTTGGCTATGATCCGCACCAGGTAGTCGGTCACAGGGCCACCCCCAGCCGGCCGACGATCTCCCCTTCGTCCAGCGGCAGTTCCCTGACCGTGATGTAACACATGACCTGCACCCCTGTCACTTTACTGCTTTTTCAGAATTTCCTCGGCGATTGCCCTGCCGAATGCCTCGCATTGCTCCAGCGCCTCGGGCCGGGGGGTAAAGGGAAAGCGGATGGCCGCGGCCGGCAGCTTAAAATTAAGCCCCTTCAGCCGCTCCTCTGCCAAACGGCATGCCTCGCCGCTCCAGCCGTAACTGCCGAATACGCCGCCGATGCCGCTCTTCAGCCTGACCGTGGAGAGCCAGGCGAGGACGTCCCACATCGGTTTGGGGATATCGCGGTTGATGGTCGGAATGCCGAAGATGAGGGCGTCGGCGGTTTCCATAAGGTCACGGATAAACTCCGGCGAACGCTGGGTAATGTGGCAGGTCTCGGCCGTAACCCCGGCGATGGCCGCCCCCTTTGCCACTGCAGCCGCCATCCGCTCGGTATTGCCGTGGGGGGAGAGGTAGAAGATCGCCACCTTTTTGCCGTCACCCGACGGTGTGCACCACTTTTCATAGGTGTTGACAGGGCGCCACGGCTCCTTGCGGTATATC
>JBGPID010000260.1:0-4672 GCA_041484725.1 Geobacteraceae bacterium
GCAGGCCTTGCGTCACAAGCCGCCGAAGTGGCGGAAAAGTCCGCGGAAGGCCCGTTCCGCCTCCCCGTGGACCGGGTATTCACCATTGCCGGCTTCGGCACGGTGGTCACCGGCACGCTTCTTTCGGGGGAGATCAAGACAGGCGACGAGGTTGAGATCCTCCCCGCCGCTCTCCCCTCGCGGGTGCGCAGTGTGCAGTCGCACGGCTTAATGGCGGAGCATGGCTCAGCCGGGCAACGGCTGGCGGTAAATCTCCAGGGGGTGGAGCTTGGCGAAATCATGCGCGGCGACGTGGTTGTCCCGCGCGGTGCATATCGCACCACCCGCGCCGTGGACGCCAGTTTCGTGTACCTCTCTTCGGCCTCCCGGGAGTTGAAGCACCGCTCCACGCTGCGCCTCCACTCGGCCACCTATGAGGTGCCGGCCCAGGTGATCCTGCTCGACCGCGATACCCTGGAACCGGGGGAGAGCGCTTTCATCCAGCTCCGCCTGAAGCACCCGGTCCTGCTTCTCCCCGGCGATCATTTCATCGTCCGCAGTTACTCCCCGCAGATTACCGTGGGAGGCGGAGTGGTGCTCGACCCCGCACCGCCCAGGCGCCGCCGCCGCTCGGAACAGGCCCTGGAACTCCTCCGGGCGCTGGGCAACGGCGAGGATGCGGAAAAGATCAGGCTCCTGGCGCAGGAAAGCCTCCTATCCGGCGTAACCGCGGAGGAACTCATCACCCGCAGCGGCCTCTCCGTAAAAAGGAGCGAAGCCGCACTGGCCTGCCTCCTCTCCCAGGGGCTCCTGGTGCAGATGGTGCGGGAGCCTCGCATCTTCCTGGCAAAAGAGCAGTTCGCCGGCCTCAAGGCGCAGCTCCTTGCCGGGCTGGAGGGGTATCTGCGGGAAAACACCCTGAAGGAGGGGATCGGCAAGGAAGAATTGAAATCGCACATACCGAAGCGAAGCGACAACCGCTTTTTCGGGCCGCTCCTGGCGGCGCTGGAGAAGGAGGGAAAGGCGCTGGTCGACCGCGATCTGGTCAGGATACCCGGTCGCGAGGCGGGAGATGACGCCGGCGGGGCTGATCTCCTGGCCGCGCTGGAGAGCGCGATCCGCGAGGGAGGGATTGAGCCCCCGACCCTCAAGGAGCTTGCCGAGCGTCTCGGCCGGAGTGAAAAAGAGCTTCTGGAACACTTAAAGCCTCTGCTTCGCAGCAACAGGGTGATCAAGGTGAAAAGCGACATCTTTTATGCGCCGGAGCCCCTGGCAAGGATCCGCGAACTGCTGGTGCGGCACCTGGAGGCGAAGGGAGAGGTAACGCCGGCGGAATTCAGGGAGCTGACGGGGCTCTCCCGGAAGTTCAATATACCCCTGCTGGAATACTTCGATCAGGAAAAACTGACCATCAGGGTAGGGGAGAGAAGACTGGCGAGGAAAAAATAACAGGCAGGCTGAAGACTGATGGCTGAAGGATTTTAGAATTTTTCAACCTTCACCCTTCATCCTTGACTTTCTCCCCGGCAATGAACGCCAGGGCGGAAACGATCACCGGGATGTCCGGATCGAGTATGGTCCGCAGATCGAGCAGGAAGAGGTCGCTCTGGATACGCCCCAGGACCGGAACGGAAGATTTTCTCAGGCGTGATTCCAGGCCGTTGGCTGAAATCCCCGCCACGGTAATGGAGAGAAGTTTTGTCGGAAGTTCCAGCAAGGGCATGGCCCCGCCACCAACCTGGGAAAAACCGTCGGTGAGCGAGACCCTGACCGTCCCCGGGAGTGTCCTGCGCAAAAGCCGCAGCAACCTTCGCCCGCGTAAGGTGAGCGATTCCAGGTCAACGGTGAGCATCCGAATGGTGGGAATCTCCTCCCTGGCCAGACGTTCATCCAGGTAGAGGCGCAATGTTTCCTCAAGGGCGGCAAGGGTCAGTTTGTCGATGCGTAGCGCCCGCAGCAACGGGTGTTTCCTGAGCGGTTCCAGACAGCTCCTTTTGCCGACGATGATCCCGGCCTGCGGCCCCCCCAGCAGCTTGTCGCCGCTGAAGGTGATCAGATCGACACCGGTCCGGACATATTCCTGGACCATCGGCTCGCCGGGAATGCCCGCGCTGGAAAAATCGAACAGGTTGCCGCTGCCGATATCCGCCATGACGGGAATGGCCGCTTCCCTGCCGATTTCCGCCAACTCTGACGGGCTCACTGCGGCGGTGAAACCGACGATGGCAAAGTTGCTGGTATGTACCTTGAGCAAAAGCCCCGTCTCGGGACCCATTGCCTGACGATAATCTGAGGGATGGGTCCTGTTGGTGGTCCCGACCTCCTTCAGAACGGCGCCGCTTAAGCGCATGATGTCGGGAATCCGGAAGGAGCCGCCGATTTCCACGAGTTCTCCCCTGGAGACGACTACCTCTTTCCCTCCGGCCAGGGCCGACAGCGCCAGGAGAACCGCCGCCGCGTTGTTGTTGACGACCAGGGCCGCTTCCGCGCCGGTTAACCGGCAGAGGAGAGGTTCCACGTGGGAGTATCTGCTCCCCCGTTCCCCGCTTTGGAGATCGAATTCCAGGTTTGAATAGGCGAATGCCGTGTCGAGAAGCTTTTCCCTGACGGCTTGGGAAAGGGGCGATCTCCCAAGATTCGTATGGATGACCACCCCGGTGCCGTTTACCACCCTTTTAAGGCTCGGAGCGGTCGACGCTGCGAGCTCTGCCAGGACACGTTCCGTAATGGTCTTTTCGTCAAGGGAATCCGGAGAGATGTTTTTCTCCCTGATTTCCATGCGCAGGGAATCCAGCGTCGAGCGGATCGCCTCCATGACAACCGGCCTCGGGTAACGGCAACAGACGGCCCTGATATCCGGCCATTCCAGTATCTTGTCTACCTTGGGAATATTTTTGAACAAGGTTGCTCCCTTCGGGAATTCGATCGGCCTGCAATTGCGGCTCAAGAAATCGATGTTTCAGGTGAAAACTAGTTGCCGATACGGATAAGATGCACGGCAGTTGCCTTGAAGGATGCAAACACCCGCGTCCTCTCCGCCAGATGCAGCGTGCTTAAGGATTGCTGGGTCAGACAGGCCACCAGGGGAAAACCGCAATCGAGATGAAGTTTGAAGTATACCCCCATGTGGGTCATCTTGCCGATGATTGCCGGAAAAACATTCCTTGCGCTGGTAGCTCCCCCCGGATTCGCGGTGGTGATGGTGATATTCTCGGGACCGATACAGAACACCGCGGTTTCCCCCGCCCCGGCGCTGCCGGGAAGGTCGATGGGGTGTCCCATTACCGTCACGGTGAGCAACCCTTCGGAACTGGCTACGACCTTTCCGGAGAGGACGTTTTCCATACCCACGAAGGAAGCGACGAATTCATCGGCGGGCCGGTTCATCACCTCAACCGGAGACCCGCTCTGGACAATAGTTCCATGGTTCATAACCGCCATTTTGTCTGCAAGCCGCAAGGCCTCCAGTTGGTCATGGGTTGCGAGTAACGCGGCCGTTCGCGTTTCACTGAGGATTCGCTCCAGGTCCTCGGTCAGCATCAGCCGGGTTGGCGGGTCGAGTGCGGAGAAGGGTTCATCGAGAAAGATCATCTCCGGTTTAAGGGCAAAGGCCCGCGCCAGGCTTGTCCGCTGGGCCTCACCACCGGATATCTTGCGGGCCGAACGGTCGGCCAGGTGCGCCATATTGAAGAGGTCAAGGGTATCCATCACCCTTTTTCGCACATCCTGCCGCGCCATGCCGCGGATCTTCAGACCCGTTGCCACGTTGTCATAGACCGTCGCGTCGAACAGCAGGGGTTCCTGGAAGACCATCGCAATCCGGCGGCGATAGGCCAGTATTGCCCGGTCGGAGTTGATGATCTCTCCCCGGCAGCGTATCTCTCCGGCAGTCGGACGGAGCAGGCAGGCAAGGGTCAGCATCAGTGTTGACTTTCCCGCGCCGTTCGGCCCGATCAGCGCCAGCACCTCATTTTCGTGGAGAGAGAGCGACGGAACGTCGAGCACCTGGACCCCGCCGCGCACCACAATAAGGTTCCTGACATCGAGGAGGGGGGTGGGGCCGTTGTTCAACGTGGTCTCTCCCGCTGCTGAATCCTGGTAAGGACGTAGTTTACAGCAAAACAGAGCAGGAGCAGAATGATGCTGAGGGCAATGGCGACATCAAAGTTGCCGCGGCCGGTTTCCATGACAGTGGCGGTCGTCAGAACCCGCGAATACCCCTTGATGTTCCCGCCCACCATGATGGAAGCCCCGACCTCGGAAATGACCCCGCCGAAACCGGCCATGACTCCCGCCAGAAGAGGGAGGCGCGCCTCCCTGATGAGGAGCCGGACCATCTGCCACCTGGTGGCGCCGAGCGCCAGAATCTGAAGCTTGAGACCGGCGGGGAGGTTCTGGATTGAAGCGACCGTAATGCCGGTAACGATGGGTGTGGCAATGACCGCCTGGGCGATGATCATGGCGGTCGGCGTGTACATGATATCGAGAAACCCGAACGGGCCGTTGCGCCAGAGGAAGATGGTGACAAAGAGCCCCACCACCACGGGAGGAAGCCCCATGCCGGTGTTGACGATGCTTACCAGCAAACGCCTGCCGGGGAAATCGGCCAGCGCCAGGAGGGTGCCGGAGGAAATACCGATCACCAGACTGATCAGCGTGGCCGTCCCGGAAACCCTGAGGGAGAGTAGGGTGA
>JBGPID010000261.1:0-4652 GCA_041484725.1 Geobacteraceae bacterium
CGGCGTTAATCCTTCCAGCCGCTCCAGGAGGGCGAGGAGGTTGTCATACAGGACCTCGACTTCCCGCATGGGGCTGTGGCAGGAGTGGATCTGCACAGACCTGTCGTCCGGGTTGAAGGAGCGCTTTTCTACTCCCTCCCCGGCGCCGAGCAGGTTGAGGATGTCGGACTGGATGCCCGCGAGGAGCGAAGCCCCGTCCGGTTCACAGTAAAGGTCTTCCTGGGCAACGGCCACCTCGCCGATCTCGACGACCGTGTCGGAAAAGTCCCGGCCGAGCTTTCCCAGGGAGGCGAGGAGCGGGTTCCCCTCGATAAGGAGGGAGCGCTCCTCCGGGGTCCGGCGGGCCTTCTCCCGGTCCGAAACGATGTCTGCCCAGTACTCGCGGGTGGGGCTCAAGAGAAACAGGTTGACCTCAATGATTCGCGCCGTTGCCGCCAGGATCTCCATGTGGTACTTGGGCAGATAGGAGATGCCGAATACCGAGATCCTCTCCGGAATCCCGCTGCCACCCGGCACCCCGGCCTCAATCCGGCGGCAGAACCCCTCCTTGAGACGTCCGCGGTGCTCTCCTTTGCCGGATGCGGCAAGCTCTCGCCAGAGGATCTCCTGCCATTCTCCTCCCTTTCCCTCTTCCCACTCCAGGAGCATTTCGGGGCGAAACAGTGTGTACTGGTCAAAGGAATCGGCGATCTTTCCGGCAAGCTGGAAGCGCTTGAGACCATCACTGTCCCCCTCGAGGTAGTGCCTCAGGTCGGCAAACTCCTCACGTTGCAGGTATTCCGGCAGCAGCCCCATAATTTTCCAGTTCAGGACCTGCGGAGAGAAAAACGAGGAGTCAGGTATATTCGGAAGTGTTCTGCAGAAGAGCTGCCAGACCAGCTTGTTGGGAAAGGGGTATTCGCCGTTGGCCCAGATGCCGAAACGTTTGGCAAGCTCCATGGCGAGCCAGCGCTGCATCCCCTTGCTCTGCACGACGATCGTTTCTGGGACAAAGGGGGACGCGAGGGGTTCTGCAACGACGCCGGAAAGGGCCTCGACCAGGTTTTCCATCCGGTTGCCGGTGTAGATGTTAAGGGACATGGGTGATTCCTTTATCGGGTTTCCACGGATGATAACAGATTGCTAGGACAGAATATGTCGCAATTGACAGGGATGTACAAAGAGCAGCCTGAATCCATCTCCCTGCATCACTCTCCAAGTTATCCCGGTGACCCTGGACCTGAATCTTTCATTCTTTCAGGCCTGAGCCGGCTCCCCCCTCCCACGGGTTAAGCAGCCCCAGTCCGTCGATATGCAGGAAATCCCTGACGTTGCGTGTTGCCAGCGCATAGCCGTTGCACAGGGCGATCGAGGCTATCTGGGCATCCTCCGTGGTGATGGAGAATCCGGCCCTGCGTCTCCCGGCAACAATGGCCGCATACTGTGCTGCGCATACCGTATCGAAGGGAAGAGACCGTCCGGCAAAATCGACTCTGAACATGTTCTCCGCCGCCTCCGCCAAGGCGGTTCCCCGTTTTCCCGCGGGGAGCAGGGCAATGCCGAGCAGGATTTCAGCCTCGGTTATGGCCGTGACATAAAACGAGACGCCGGTGCGTCCCGCAAACCACTCCATGACCGCGCGGTCCGGCTCCGGTCGCATCAACTCCGACAGCACATTGGTATCGAGAATGATGGATTCCATACCTGTTATTCCATTTCTGGAGGGTTGCGGGCCTCCTGACGCGCCGGAATCGGCAGGGAATCGGCATGGACAGACTCAAAGCGCTTGCGGATGAGGGATACAAAGTCCTTTTCTTCCGCAGTCGGCATCAGGGTCTGATAAAGGATATTCCGCACCTCCGCCTCCATGGAGCAGGCATGCTGCGCGGCCCGCAGTCGCAACCGCGCCTTCAGATTGTCATCGAGATTTCTGATGGTAATACTTGCCATTGTTCAATTCTCCTTGTTGCGCATCATTGATATCATTGTAATCAATGCAAGCATTGATGGCAAGTAAAAAGGAGGGGAGGGGATATGGAAAAAATTTTCCCACTGCACTGTGACCAGTGTGAATTAAGCAAGGTTTCCCCGGGACCCAGAGTGCGGCAACAGGAATTTCTCCGTGATCTCTTTTTCTGACTTCAATCTCAAAGTTGGCAGGGAAAATGTATCGAAGCATAAGTTGGCGGTTTTTGCCAACTCCTGAAGATGTCTGTCCCATACTCATAATAAAGAAAAGGCGTATGTTATTTTCGGTGCCAGAACTTTACATTACCCTCTGGAGGTCAATCTGCAAATAATGTTTTATTATGGCCATGAGGCATTCAAAATAATGACACAGATGGTCCAGGAATTGAAATGCAACATAAAGGAATATTCCAGGATGAGAATGTTTCTGCTATTGCTGATAATATTTATGGTTTTTCTGGAATCAATACCGGCATTCGCTCTTTCGAATGGTTGGCCGGTACCATATGGGAGTATAACCAGCGGCATCGGGTGGCGGAAAGATCCGTTCGGGAGTGGTAAATTGAAATGGCACAATGGGATAGATATTGCGGTTCCGCTATATACCCCGGTGACTCCGACGGGCCCGGGCATGATTCGCTATGCCGGTTGGCACAAGGACTATGGATGGCTTGTAGTGGTCGACCATCACAATGGCTGGTTTACGATGTATGGCCATAACTTCACTCTGGCAGTAAAGGTTGGCCAGGAGGTAACCACGGAAACTGTAATTTCATATGCGGGGTCAACGGGTAAGTCGACTGGAGTTCATGTCCATTATGAGCAACGCTGGTATCCGGAGGGAGCAACGCAGGCGCCGGTCGCTACGGAGATAAACAACATCCGGGAATACTCGGACAGGGAAGTTCAACAGCCGCAGGGAACCTCTGAACGATCGGCTGAAGAGATTCGGCAATCGGCACAAGCATCCGGACAACCCCCGGAAGAAAAAAGACAACCCGGATTCAATAGTTACAATTTCACCACTCCTGGAGGGGTAGGTGGAGAGTAACTCTTTCGCTCCTTAGGCAGGACGCGCACTTTCCGGTTTTCAGCCCTGTCCCGACTGCCTTTACACCAATTTCAAATTATCAAATCCTGACCCCTTAGGCTACCCCCTGCTGAATGTAACGGCCAGACTGGAAGCTTTTCATAGAAATAAGCCTTACCAAGAAAGTAAAATAAGCATGATTGTTATTTTAGTTTTAACGCAAAAACTAAAACAACGGACTGTTTTATTTTAGTTTTATGCAAACTCGTCATACCAGTCGTATCCTTCCGGTGAGCAGGTTGCGCAGAACCGTGCCGTTGGAGCCAGTCTCGTACTGGTCATCGATCAGGTTGGAAGTATCGTAGCGGTCAACCATATTTTATTCATCCCGTAGTCGCGGAGGACTTTGCAGAAGTTCACAGCCTATTTGTACGCAGTTGAGACACGACCCCAAATTTTCGCCCTATCTTACTGAGGGTCGGCTTCGTCCAGGCGGTGGCGCAGGCCTTCGAGTTCGTTGCGCAATTCCCAGGGCATGCGCGAACCGAGCGAGTCGAAGAACACCTCGATGTCGTTGGCTTCAGCGCGCCAATCGTCAATGTTTACATGCAGCAGCTCATCCATCACGCCGGGTGCTAAGTCCAGGCCGGTCATGTCTAGCGATTCGGACGTGGGCACATAACCGATCGGCGTCTTGACTGCGTCGCCTTCGCCGCGGGTACGCTGCACGATCCACTCGAGGACGCGCAGGTTCTCGCCATAGCCCGGCCACAGGAACTTGTCTTCCTTGTCGCGGCGGAACCAGTTCACGTGGAAGACCCTCGGCGCGCGCTCGCTGGCGCGGCCAACCTTGATCCAGTGCTTGAAATACTCTGCGATGTTGTATCCGCAGAACGGCAGCATCGCGAACGGGTCGCGGCGCACTTCGCCCTGCTTGCCATACTGTGCCGAGGTGCGCTCCGACGCCATGCTCGCGCCCACGAACACACCGTGGTTCCACGAGAACGCTTCGTACACCAGCGGCGCAAGAATGTTGCGGCGTCCGCCGAAGATGAAGGCCGAGATAGGTACGCCGTGGTGGTGCTCCGTGCGGAACGAAGCCGACGGGCACTGCCTGATCGGCGCCGTGAAGCGCGCGTTTGGATGAGCGCCGATGATCTCTTTGCCGTCGTAGCCCTTCATGCCGCGATACCACGGTCGGCCCAGCCAGTCGGTTGCATCCTCAGGGGGCTCGCCGTCGCCGTCTTCCCACCACACCGTGCCGTCCTTACCCAAAACGACGTTTGTGAAGATCGTGTTTTTCTCGGCGGTGATCACGGCGTTCGGGTTCGACCGCGAGTTGGTTCCCGGCGCGACGCCAAAGAACCCCGCTTCCGGGTTGATCGCCCACAGACGCCCGTCCGTGTCGGGGCGGATCCAGGCGATGTCGTCGCCGACCGTCCAAATGCGATAGCCCTTGCACTTCAGCCCTTCGGGCGGAATCAGCATGGCCAGATTGGTCTTGCCGCATGCGCTCGGGAACGCCGCCGCGACGTATTCCACATGGCCGTTGGGTTCCTCTATGCCAAGGATGAGCATGTGCTCGGCCAGCCAGCCTTCCTTGCGGGCCATCCAACTGGCCATGCGCAGCGCCAGGCATTTCTTTCCGAGCAGCACGTTGCCGCCGTATCCGGAG
>JBGPID010000262.1:0-4651 GCA_041484725.1 Geobacteraceae bacterium
CGGTTCGGGATTAATACCCTCCTCCATTTTCCGATACATTTTAAACAGCAGCCGGTCACCATACATAATGCTGGTGTTTCTCTGTTCTACAGCTGCAACCCTGCTGGGAAATAACTCCGTCCTGGGGGGGGAATTTTTGTTAACGCCGCTGCCTCGCAGGCCAACCAGTTCGGAGCCGGTTGTTCCGTGCACTTTTGTGAGGTTGGCTATCAGTTCAATGAGCAGTTCCCGGAATTCCTCGAAATAGATTGCATCGCACAGAACCCCATCCACTTCTCCGAGCGAGAGTGTCGTTATGGTCGCCAACGGATGCCGGTCCGACAAGGCCTGCACCTGTTCATTGGAAAGCCAGGTCATGGGAATCAGATATATCTCGGGATTCAACTCGGTGTAGGTAACCTGCAGAAAGACAAGCTGAAACAGTTGATCAACCTGTTTCAGCCGGCACCTTTCGATCACGCGGATCTGACTGATGATACGCCCTTTGCCGCAAAACCAGAAGACGCGCTGCAGATAGTGGGGCATGACGATGCCGCATAAGCGTTCACCGGCTTTACCTTTCAGCACGTCCCACCAGGGATGTCCCTCCCTCAGTTTGAGCTTCAGAACGTCCTCCATGGGCTCAGTCCGTGCTTCGGTGCTGCGCAGCATAAACCAGAAATAGTCATATGGTCCCATGGTAAAGTGGTACCTGGTTTCCTGGATCATGGGGAAGCGGTTGGCGCTGAAGACCTCTTCCGGAATCATGCCCGCGTGGTTTGAAAGATCGACTGTAACCGTTTGTGAGAAGCGAGAGAGATTGATGACAACCAGAAGCTTTTCATCCTCAAAGCCGCGGATGAAGGTCAATACTTTTGGGTTGTCCGATAACAGCATTTCCAGGCTGCCGCGGCCGAATGCCTTGAAGCGCTTGCGCATGGCGATCGTGCGACGCATCCACCAGAGCAGGGACGACGGGTTGCGATCCTGGTTCTCCACATTGGTCGACTCGTAGTGATATTCCGGTTCCAGGATGACCGGCAGAAACAGCTTCTGGGGGCTGGCCTTGGAGAAGCCGGCGTTCCGGTCCGGATTCCACTGCATCGGGGTGCGGACACCGTTCCGGTCACCCAGGAAGTAGTTGTCGCCCATACCGATTTCATCGCCGTAGTATATGACTGGAGTTCCCGGGAGCGAGAAGAACAGAACGTTCATCAGCTCGATCTTGCGGCGATTGTTCTCCAAAAGGGGGGCCAGACGGCGGCGGATGCCAAGATTGATGCGTGCCCGCGGATCGGAGGCATAAACCCGGTACATATAGTCCCGCTCCTCGTCGGTCACCATCTCCAGGGTCAACTCATCGTGATTGCGGAGGAATATGGCCCACTGGCATCCCTCGGGGATGGCCGGTGTCTGGTCTATTATGTCGACGATCGGAAAACGGTCTTCCATCTCGATGGCCATGAACATGCGGGGCATGAGGGGGAAATGAAAGGCCATGGTGCTTTCGTCTCCATCGCCGAAATAGGCGGCTGCGTCTTCCGGCCACTGATTCGCCTCTGAAAGCAGAATGCGGTTCTTGAAAGAACTGTCCAGATGGGTCCGCAGCTTTTTGAGAAAGGCATGGGTTTCGGGAAGATTTTCGCAATTGGTTCCCTCCCTCTCGAACAGGTAGGGAACGGCGTCGAGCCGGACGCCGTCAACTCCCATGCGCATCCAGAAATCAATGACCTTGAGCATTTCGGACTGCACCCGCGGGTTGTCGAAATTCAGGTCCGGCTGATGGTAGTAGAAACGGTGCCAGTAGTAAGCCCTGGCCAGCGGGTCCCAGGTCCAGTTGGATGTTTCGAAGTCCTGGAAGATGATGCGCGCTTCGCGATACTTCCCGGCTGTGTCGCTCCAGACATAGAAGTCCCGGTACGCGGAACCCGGTTTGGCCAGGCGGGCGCGCTGGAACCAGGGGTGCTGGTCCGAGGTGTGATTGAGCACCAGTTCGGTGATCACCCGGATGCCGCGGCTGTGCGCGGCGCGCAGAAACTGCTTGAACTCGCGGAGGGTGTTGTAGCTGGGATTGACGTTATAGTAGTCGGCGATATCATAGCCGTCGTCCCGCTGCGGAGAGGGATAAAAGGGAAGCAGCCAGACAGCCGTAACTCCCAGTTTCTGCAGGTAGTCAACCTTGCCGATCAGGCCGCGGAAATCGCCGATCCCGTCCGCGTTGGAATCGGCGAAGGCCTTGATATGCACTTGGTAAATAATGGCGTCCCTGTACCACAAGGGGTTGTCCTCAAGGGCAGAATCTTCATGAATCATAAGTTTTTTCTCCGTAACTACTCAGGTTATGAAAGCATATTCTAAACCAGTTTCACACAAAGGCACGGAGGCACGAAGAAAGTCAAAAACAAAGGTCTTTATGGTTTACTCCAAAGACATCAAGCTTTTAATCTTGGTTTTCTTTGTGCCTTTGTGCCTCCGTGTGAGTTGCTTTTGATTCATTTTCTTACGGGGACCTGTGCAGTTACTTTTCTCCCTGCGGTGCTCTGCCATGCCGCTCCACCTTGCTCCTGACTTCAGGGGTGGTCAATCCGTTCCAGCAAGGCCACCGGATATACCGAGAGTATCTCCTTAAGAGCAAGACTCGGCCCGGTTTCCTGTTGATCGAGGCCCAAAACTTCACCGGTAAAGATGTTGCGGTAGCTGATTGCAGCAGTATCTGACGACTGGATTATCCGGGTATCCTGCCATACTTCCGGCCCCAGCGGCAGACCACTGCTGTCCCGAATCAGGCGGCTGCAAAAACGCGGCACAACCACCATGACCGAACTGTCGCGGATAGAGCGCTCAAATGCACAGACATGCTCGCGGCAGGCGCCTTCCAATGTGAGCGGCAGGTAACTTCCGGCTTCGAACAATTCGCGGTTCTCCCGGCGAAAGTTGAGCGCCTTGCATGTCAGGTGCAGCTTTATGCGTCCGTCGCTACGGGTCGCAACCACATCACGGGCCGTTTCCAGGGGTCCCTCGGCAGCTTCTTTTTGCATCAGTTCCTCCAGCAGTTTTATTCTTTTACGGTAATCGACCGGACGGCGGTTGTCAGGATCGACCAGGCTGAAATCCCACAACTCGTTCCCCTGGTAGAAATCCGGGATCCCCGGCGAGGCGATCTTGAGGAGGGTCTGGGAAAGGGAATTGAATATTCCGCAGGCGGCGGTCAGTTTCTGGAATGCGGCGAAATCGGCAAGGAAATTGTTGTTCGGGGGATCTTTCAGGATCGCGTCGATGAAATTCATCACCGCGTCCTCGTACGGCGAGTTGGGGCTGAGCCAGCTGGTGTGCACCTTGGCCTCCCGTATGGCCTTCAACATATACTCCCTGATCCTGGAACGGAATACCGCAAATTCATCCTCGTCGGGATTGCAGAAGGGCCATGTTCCCACCAGCGTCTGGTAGAGCAGGTACTCTTCATTGCGGTTCGGCGCCGGTTTGCCGTCGACAAGCACTTTGTGTTTCTGGTTCTGGCGGCTCCAGCGGGAAAGCTTCTCGCGCCACTGTTTCGGGATTTCGGAGAGGACGTTGATCCTGGCCCGGACATCCTCACTCCGCTTGGTATCATGGGTAGATGTGGCCAGCATGGCGAGCGGACGGCTCTTGCACCGTTCGATATTCTGGCCATGGAAGGCCTCCAGGGTGATGCCGAACCGCTCCGGACTTCCTCCAACCTCGTTCAGGGAAATCAGCCGATTATACGCGTAGAATGCTGTGTCTTCGACACCCTTGGCCATGACCGGTCCGGTGATCTGCTGAAACCGCTTCACAAAATCGAGCCAGGCCGTTTTGTTCTCGCCGGGCATGTTGTCGGGAAAGCGGAGTAGCAGAACATCCCGGATGAAATCGAAAATTGACGCGCTGATGGCCGGATTCTGGCGCTTTGCCCGGTTGATCGTCGTTTCGATGTATTGAAAATCACGCTCCGGGATCTCGAAGCTGTTTATGTAGGTCCGATAGACCGGGAAAAATGCTATCACCTCCACGATCGACCTGATCAGGCTGTTAAGGGTGAAATCCCGCGTATGCCGGTTCTCCTCGGATATCCGGTTCAGATAGTGTCCCAGCGTGTTTATTTCGCTCGACATGGCCGCCTGCATGACGAGTTTCTTCTTCTCGCAGGCCACATCCTGGAAGTCGATGCGATGCTGGATGAAGCGCGTATAGAGGGCTTCAAATGCCTTGGCATTCGATGTGTCCACAAACAGGCCGTTTACCTGAATGGCAAAATTGTACCCGGTGGTGCCGAAAACCGGCCAACTCTCCGGCAATTTCTCGGCTTTGAGGAGTATTTTTTCACTTATTATGTAAAACGGCTTGTAGGTTGGATCTGCGGCGACAAGCAGGTCATACTTTTCTCTTATGGCTGCTTCCCGGTCTTCCTCTCCATTACCCGCAGGCTGCCGCGCCTCGAGGGTTCCGCCGTACATCCGCATAAAACAGCCGGATTGAAGCCGCCTGATATACTTTTCCGGTTCCTGCAACCCATCAGCGTGGTCAATACGCAAACCAGTGACTTTTCCGGTCTCAACCAGCTTGAAAATGAGCCGGTGTGTCATTTCGAAGACGGTCGGGTCCTCCACCCTGATGGCGCCGAGGGAATTGATATCGAAGAACCTCCGGTAGTTGA
>JBGPID010000263.1:0-4626 GCA_041484725.1 Geobacteraceae bacterium
AGCCACGGGACTCCTTGTGCAGCATTTCCGAAACCAGGGTGACCCCGGCCCCCAACTCCCCGGCCAGCCCCACGCCGGCGATAAAGCGGGCCGCCGCGTACCACTCCACGGTGTTAACCATGCCGTTGGCTATGTTGGCCAGCGAGTAGAGGAAGATGGAGCCGAACATGATCTTCACTCGCCCCTTTTTATCCCCGAGGATTCCCCAGAGTATCCCCCCGATGAGCATCCCGGCCATCTGCATGTTGAGGAGAAATACGCCGGTATCCACCATGGCCGGCCCCTGGAGACCCAGAGAGTTAAGGCTCGGGACCCGGACAATGCTGAAGAGTATCAGGTCGTAGATGTCCACGAAGTAACCGAGAGCCGCTACCAGGACCGGCAGGCTGAGGACGGCGATTTTCGTGCCGCTGGCTGAAGAAGGCATTTTGTTATCACCTTGTGAATCAAGATGTTACTACTTCATTCGTAACAAAGTTTGAGCAAAAAGAGTAAAAAATCCTCAAAGTAGATAATTAACAGGATGGACAGGATGAATAGGATGAAAAGCTTTAGATTCAACCTGGAAGAGTTTTTGCTTTATATCCATGTATATCCTGATTATCCCTGTTGAATAAAAGATTTTGAGTTCTATTTTGTTCCTGCTTAGCCGGCTGAGGCGGGCTTAATTCCCCCGTCCGCAGCTGTGACTGCGGCCTCGCGCTCCCGGTCGTGGCTGTGGTCGCGGGCGATGAGCATGTAGATAGAGGGGACAACGAAGAGGGTGAACAATGTGCCGACGAACAGTCCGCCGACCAGTACCAGACCTATGGAGTTACGCGCGGCGGCGCCCGCGCCGGTGACCAGGGTGAGCGGAAAGTGGCCGGCAATGGTAGCGGCGGTGGTCATCAGGATCGGCCGCAGGCGGGTCATGGCCGCCTGGCGCACCGCGTCCAGCTTGGGAAGCCCCTGCAGCTGCAGCTTGTTGGCGAATTCGACGATAAGGATGCCGTTTTTGGAGACTATGCCGACCAGGGTCACCAGACCCACCTGCGAGTAGATGTTGAGGGTGGTGGTCCAGCCGTGGGTCCAGAATGCGACGTTCGGGTCGGGCATCTTCAGGAAGGTGAAGATAAGCGCGCCGAACATGGCCAACGGCACCGACCCGGCCAGGATGACGAAGGGGTCGCGGAGGCTGTTGAACTGGGCCGCCAGCACCAGGAAGATGAGGATGACGGCCAGGGCGAAGGCGGGGAGGAACTTGTTCCCCTCGGTGCGGAGCTGGCGGGACTCGCCGGTATAGTCGAGGACGTACCCCTTGGGGAGGATTTTGCCCGCCTCCGTCTCCAGGAAGCGCAGGGCCTCATCCAGGGGGCGAATCGGTACGCAGCTCATCTTAACCGCGTTCAGCTGCTGGAAGCGGTTGAGCGAACGGGGCACCACCGATTCGCTGAGGGTGGCGATGGTGCTTAAGGGGATCAGCCTGTTATTGGGACCGGTGACGTAAATATCCTTGAGCTGGCCGGGGTTGAGGCGGCCGACCCGCTCTATCTGCGGTATGACCTTGTAGCTGCGCCCCGAGATGTTGAAGCGGTTTACGAAGTCCCCGCCGACCATCCCTCCCAGGTCGCCGCCGATCTGCCCAAGGTTGAGCCCCAGTGAGGCGACCTTGTCCTTGTCGATGATGAAATCGGACTGGGGTTGGTCTATCTTGACGTCGATGATGGGGGGGAATGCGAATAAGCCGCTCTTCATCGCCTTGAGCTGCAGTTGCTTGGCAAAATCGAGAATCTGCCCGGTATCGGCGGTCGATGCGATGATGAACTCCACCGGGAAATCCCCGCCGCCGGGGAGGGCTGGCGGCGTTACCGGGAATATCTGGATTCCGGGGAGTTTCTGCAGCTTCTGTTGCACTTCGGGCATGATCTGGAATATGGTGCGATTCCGCTCGTCCCATGGCTTGGTGACCAGGCCGCTGAAACCGGAGTTGGGGAAGGTGAGCTGGAAGGTGAATTCGGTCTCGGGGACGCTCTGAAACACCTGGTTGGCCGCGGCGGCGAAGCGGCTGTTCTGGTCGAGGGTGGAGTTGGCAGCCGCGTCGACAATGCCGAAGATAACCCCCTGGTCCTCCATGGGGGCCAATTCCTTTGCGGACATATTGAACATAGGGATGGTGAGGAGGGTCACCACCAACCAGACCGTATAGACCGCGGGCCGGGCCGACAGGGTGGTGTCGAGCCAGCGGCCGTAGGCGTTTTTCAGGCGGTTGAAGTCGCGGGCTATGCGACCGGCCAGACCATGCTCTTCGATCCCCGGTTTGAGGAGCCTTGAGCACATGACCGGCGAAAGTGTGAGGGCCACGATCCCGGAGATGGTGACCGCTCCCGCCAGGGTGAAGGCAAATTCGCGGAAGAGTGAGCCGGTCAGCCCCCCCTGCAGGGCGATGGGTAGGTAGACCGCAGCCAGGGTGATGGTCATGGCGATGATCGGCCCTACCAGTTCGCGGGCACCGGCCAGCGCAGCCTCCAAAGGCGATTTCCCCAGGCCGAGATGGCGCTCCACGTTCTCCACCACGACTATGGCGTCGTCCACCACCAGACCGACGGAGAGGACGATGGCCAGCAGGGTGAGGAGATTGACGGTGAAGCCGAAGGCCTGCATCAGGAATACCCCGCCGACGAGCGATACTGGGATCGCCACAATCGGGATCAGGACCGAACGGAATGAGCCGAGGAAGAGGAAGATGACGACCATGACTATCAAGAGGGTGTCGCCGAGGGTCTTCAGCACCTCATTGATGGCGCTGGAGATATATTTGGTGGCGTCATAGGCAATGCGCGCCTTGAGCCCGGTGGGGAGGTCGCGTTCTATTGAGGCCATCTCGACCCGCACCTTTTTTATGACATCCAGGGAGTTGGCGTTGGGAAGGGACCATATCCCTATGAAGACCGCGGTCTGCCCTGAAAAGCGGACCTCCGTGTCGTAGTCCTCGGCCCCCAGCACCACATCGGCGATCTCCCCCAGACGGACGATGCTTCCGTTTTGTTCCCTGACCACTAAGCGTTTAAATTCATCGATCGTGCTCAGATTGGTGTCGGCGGTCAGGTTGACCTGGATGTAGGCCCCTTTGCTCCGGCCCAGCGCCGACAGGAAGTTGTTGGTGGCCAGGGCCTGGCGCACCTGGGCAGGACTGATATTGAGGGAGGCCATCCGGTCCGGCTTGAGCCAGATGCGCATGGCAAAGGTGCGCGCGCCGAGGACATCGGCCCGTTGTACCCCCTGGATGGCCGACAGACGGGGCTGGACTACGCGCACCAGGTAATCGGTAATCTCGTTCTGCTTGAGCTGATCCGAGGAGAAACTGAGGTAGGCTGAGGCGAACTGACTGTCGGCCGACTCGATGTTGATTATCGGCACCTCCGCTTCGGGGGGGAGGTCGCGGCGCACCTGGTCCACCTTGGAGCTGATCTCGGCCAGGGCCTTGGTGGAGTCGTAGTTGAGCTTGAGGCGGATGGTTATAGTGGAAAGGCCGAGGGCGCTCGTCGACTGCATGTACTCGATGCCGTCGGCTGCGGCAATTGCCCGCTCCAGGGGCGTCGTGATGAAACCGCGCACCAGTTCCGCACTGGCGCCGACATAGACGGTGCTGACGGTTACCGACGCGTTCTCGCTGCTCGGGTACTGGCGAACGTTCAGGGTGCGCATCGCCTGCAGGCCGGCGATCAGAATGATCAGGTTGACCACCAGGGCCAGTACGGGGCGGCGGATAAAGAGGTCGGTGATTCGCATCGGTCAGTTGTTCTCCGGAGTGGGCGCCTTCTGAAACGGGGGGGCGAGTTTGTTGTCGACTACCGCCGACTGACCGTTGCGCAGTTTGAAGACGCCGGTGCTGACGATTTCTTCCCCAACTTTCAGGCCGCTCACGGCGGCGACGAAGTCTCCCCGTTTTTCTCCCAGGCGCACGAACTGCTGGCGCAGCACCTTGCCCCCCTTGTGCTCCTTGTCATCCGCGACAACGAATACCGAATCACCGTAAGGGGCATACAATACCGCCGTTGCCGGGATGACAAGCACCTGCAGGCGGACCGGGAGACCGACCGTCACATTGACGAACATTCCGGGCCGGAGCTTTTCGCCGCGATTGGCCAGCGTCGCCTGCACCTTGATATTGCGGGTGTCGGCGTCCACCAGGGGATTGATGGCCTTGATGCGTCCGACTATCGTTGCTCCCGGTAACGCGTCGCTGGTAACGCGGACCTCCAGGCCGGGGTTAAGCCGGCTGATCTGCTGCTGGGGGAGGGTGAAATCGGCATAGATAGGGTCGAGTGCCTGAAGGGTGACGATGGGGTCCGCCTCGCGGAGTATCTGTCCGAGGTTGACCTGGCGGATGCCGAGGCGTCCGCTGAAGGGGGCGCGGATCGTCTTCTTGGCGATGGTGGCGCGGATGTTGGCGACCTGGGCCCGTGCCTGATCGTAATTGGCGAGGGCCGTATCGTAATCGGACTGGGAGATGATCTTCTTCGCGAGCATCTTGGCGTTGCGATCAAGGACGGTTCTGGTCAGCGTTACCTGTGCCTCCAGGCCGGGAAGCTGGGCCTCTTCCGAAGTGGTGTTCTGGCTAATCAGCAGATCTCCCTTTGTTACCGA
>JBGPID010000264.1:0-4608 GCA_041484725.1 Geobacteraceae bacterium
GAGGTTTGGGACATCCTCGACGAGGTGATCCGCGAGCATCCGGTGCTGCTCAACCGCGCGCCGACGCTGCATCGTCTCGGCATTCAGGCATTCGAGCCGGTGCTGATCGAAGGCAAGGCGATCCAGCTCCATCCGCTCGTCTGCACCGCCTTCAACGCCGACTTCGACGGTGACCAGATGGCGGTCCACCTCCCCCTCTCCATCGAGAGCCAGGTGGAGGCGCGGGTGCTTATGATGAGCACCAACAATATCCTTTCTCCTGCCCACGGCAAGCCGATTATCGTTCCTTCGCAGGATATGGTCCTGGGGATTTACTACATGACCAGGGAAAAACCGTTTGTCCCGGGAGAAGGGAATATCTTCGCTTCGCCTGAAGAGGTGAGGATCGCCTTTGACGCAGGAGAGGTCGACCTGCAGGCGCGTATCAAGGTCAGGTTGAAAAACCTTGTAGTGGATGACCTGCCCAGTATCGTGGAGACCACCACAGGCCGGATCATTCTTCGGGAAATTCTGCCGGAGTCGGTGCCGTTTGCTGCCATCAACAAGGTGATGACCAAGAAGGAGCTCTCCAACCTGGTCGATGTCTGCTACCGGCTGGCCGGCAACAAGGAAACCGTCATTCTCGCCGACAGGCTGAAAGAGATCGGGTTCCGGTATTCCACCATCGCCGGCATCTCCATCTGCATCAACGACATGGTGATTCCGGAAGGGAAACCGGCGATCATCGACAGCGCCACCGAAGAGGTGAAGGAGATCCAGAACCAGTATACCGAAGGGCTCATCACCGACGGGGAGCGCTACAACAAGGTCATCGACATCTGGGCCAAATCCACGGAAGAGATCGCCAAGGAGATGCTCGACAACCTCTCCCGTGATACCGTGATTTCACCTGACGGCAGGGAGGTGAAGGTTCCATCCTTCAATGCCATCCATATGATGGCTGACTCCGGTTCCCGCGGTTCCGCCCAGCAGATCCGCCAACTGGCCGGCATGAGGGGACTGATGGCCAAACCGTCCGGCGAGATCATCGAGACACCCATTACCGCCAACTTCCGTGAAGGGCTTACCGTGCTCCAGTACTTCATCTCCACCCACGGCGCACGCAAGGGTCTCGCGGACACGGCTCTCAAGACCGCCAACTCCGGTTATCTGACGAGAAGGCTGGTCGATGTGGCCCAGGACGCCATAATAAACGAGACGGATTGCGGGACCATCGACGGTTTGCTGGTCTCCGCACTGATCGAGGGGGGAGAGATCATCGAGCATATCGGTGACCGTATCCTGGGGCGCGTGGCCTTGGATGACGTCCTCGATCCGGTGACCGGTGAGGTGCTGGTGCCGGCCAATACAGACATCGACGAGACGTTGACGAAGCGGATCGAAGATGCCGGGCTGGAGAAGGTGAAAATACGCTCCGTGCTCACCTGTCAGAGCAAGCGGGGGATTTGCGCCATGTGTTACGGCCGCGATCTTGCCAGGGGGCATCTGGTCAATCTTGGCGAAGCGGTAGGGGTCATCGCCGCCCAGTCGATCGGTGAGCCGGGTACCCAGTTGACCATGCGGACGTTCCATATCGGCGGCACCGCCTCCCGGCGCGCCGAGCAGACCTCCCTGGAGGGGAGGAACGAGGGGAAAGTCAGGTTTATCAACATCAACAGCGTCATCAACAATGAAGGGCACCATATCGTCATGAACCGCAACGGTGAACTTGCAATAGTCGACGATACCGGCCGCGAACGGGAACGTTACGGCATCGTCTACGGCGCCAAGATCAAGGTAAACCCTGACCAGCCGGTAAAACCGGGCGAAACCCTGGCCGAATGGGACCCCTATACGATGCCGATCCTTACCGAGGTTTCCGGCAGGATCAAGTTCGGCGACATCCTCGAAGGGGTCTCCATGGAAGAGCAGCTCGACGAAGTGACCGGGCTTTCCCGCAAGGTGATCATCGAGTCCCGGGACCAGGACAAGCGGCCGCGCATTACCATCAAGGATGAGGCAGGGAAGACGGTCAAAATTTCCGAAAGCACGGTGGGACGCTATTTCCTGCCGGTGGGGGCCAATATATCGGTAGCGGAGGACTCCGCGGTCAGCGCCGGTGATGTCATCGCCAAGATCCCCCGGGAGACCACCAAGACCAAGGATATCACCGGGGGCCTGCCGCGGGTCGCAGAGCTCTTCGAGGCCCGCAAACCGAAAGATTATGCGGTCATTGCCGAGATCGACGGAGTGGTTTCCTTCGGTAAGGATGCCAAGGGGAAACGCAAGGTGATTATTACCCCGGAAATGGGAGAGCCGAAGGAATACCTCATCCCCAAGGGGAAACATATCAGCGTTCACGAAGGAGACCATGTGCGGGCCGGCGAGGCGCTCATGGACGGTTCTTCCAATCCCCACGATATCCTCCGGGTCCTCGGGCAGAAAGAACTGGCCAAATACCTGGTGGACGAAGTCCAGGAGGTTTACCGTCTTCAGGGGGTCAAGATCAACGACAAGCATATCGAGACCATCGTCCGTCAGATGCTTCGCCGGGTGCGCATCAAGGAGGTCGGCGACACCAATCTCCTGATCGATGACCAGTTGGAGCGCTATGTCTTTGAGGAAGAGAATGAAAAGGCGCTGGCCAAGGGGGGGCGGCCGGCCCTGGCCGAACCGCTGCTTCTGGGAATTACCAAGGCGTCACTCTCTACCGAGTCGTTTATTTCCGCGGCGTCATTCCAGGAAACGACAAAGGTCCTGACCCAGGCGGCCATCGAAGGGAAGGTTGACAATCTGCGCGGCCTTAAGGAAAATGTGATTATGGGCCGTCTCATCCCGGCGGGCACCGGTCTTGCGCGTTACCGGAACCTCCGGCTGGCGGTGGCGGAACCTGAAAAGCCCGAACCGGAGCAGGAAGAGCCGGAAGAGGATATTGCATTAAACTGAAATTCGGGGGCTTATGCCATCTCGAAAAAATGAATAAAAAACTTGACAAACATAAATTATCTTGATACTTTTGCTACTTTCGCAGGGGGGTTCAACCCCCCTGAAAATGCCGTGTTGCAGGAGAATTATCGTATGCCAACCATAAATCAGCTTATCCGCCTGGGGAGAGAGAGTAAAAAGGGAAAATCAACCGCTCCCGCACTGAAGAGTTGTCCGCAGAAAAGGGGTGTCTGCACAAGGGTATATACCACAACCCCGAAAAAACCGAACTCCGCGCTGCGCAAGGTTGCCAGGGTAAGGCTGACCAACGGTATCGAGGTAACCTCTTATATCCCCGGCGTGGGGCATAATCTTCAGGAGCATTCGGTGGTTCTGATCAGGGGTGGAAGGGTCAAGGATTTACCGGGCGTCAGATATCACATTGTCCGCGGCACACTCGATTCAGTCGGGGTGAAGGACAGGAAAAAGAGCCGCTCCAAGTACGGAGCAAAAAGACCGAAGTAAACTGAATAAGGTGAGAGGTTACCATGCCGAGGAGAAGAGAAGTCGCGAAGCGGATAATCCTGCCCGATCCGAAATACAATGACAGGGTGGTGGCGAAGCTTGTCAACATAATGATGCTTGACGGTAAAAAGAGCACGGCCGAGCGGGCACTTTACAACGCGCTGGATCTGGTGGCGAAACGCGCCAATGAAGAAGCGGTCAAGGTGCTGAAAAAGTCTCTGGATAACATAAAACCGATGCTGGAGGTAAAATCCAGGAGGGTAGGAGGGTCCACCTATCAGGTGCCCATTGAGGTGCGCGCCGAACGGAGGACTTCCCTGGCGATGCGCTGGCTGATCAAGTACGCCAATGACCGCTCGGAAAAAACAATGACCGACAAGCTGGCCGGCGAGATACTCGATGCATTCAATAATCGCGGCTCCGCCGTCAAAAAGCGGGAAGATACGCACAAGATGGCTGAAGCCAACAGGGCTTTCGCTCACTACCGCTGGTAGTTTTATATAAAGATTGGCCTGAAGGAGTTTCTGTGGCACGTTTGGATCCATTGGGAAAAACCCGTAATATCGGGATCATGGCGCATATAGATGCCGGAAAAACCACAACCACCGAGCGGATACTCTATTACACCGGAGTTTCCCACAGGATCGGCGAAGTACATGACGGCACCGCCACCATGGATTGGATGGAGCAGGAGCAGGAGCGCGGCATCACCATCACCTCCGCAGCCACAACGTGTCACTGGAATGACCATCGCATCAACATAATCGATACTCCCGGCCATGTGGACTTCACCATCGAAGTGGAAAGGTCTCTGCGCGTTCTGGACGGCGCGGTTGCCGTCTTCTGTTCGGTGGGGGGTGTCGAGCCCCAGTCGGAAACCGTCTGGCGCCAGGCCGACAAATATAAGGTACCGCGGCTTGCCTTCATTAACAAGATGGATCGTGTCGGCGCCGACTTTTTTCGCGGCGTCAACATGATCAAGGACCGTCTCAAGGCCAATCCTGTTCCTATTCAACTTCCGGTCGGGGTGGAGGAGAACTATAAAGGGGTCATTGACCTGGTGGAGATGAAGGCGGTCATCTGGGATGAAGAGTCCCTTGGCGCCAAGTACCATCTTGAAGAGATACCGGACAACATGCTGGAGCTCGCCAGGGAATACCGGGAAAAGATGGTGGAGGA
>JBGPID010000265.1:0-4596 GCA_041484725.1 Geobacteraceae bacterium
TCTTTTCTCTCCTGCCGCGGCAGTTCCAGGAGATCGGCGAGCCGGACAAAGGAGAGGACCGTGCCCCCCAGTTCCACGGTTTCCCTGTTTTCCACGCTCTTGACGGTGCTTCGGGGAATTCTGGCTACCCTCTCCACCCGGGGAGCGGGGAGGATGAACGGCTGTTCCCCCACCCGGACGATAATCCCCCGGAAGGTCGCCATGGTGAGAGGGAGAAGCATTCTGAAGGTTGTCCCGTGCCGGGGGTCGGTCGCCACCATCACTGTCCCACCAAGTTTTGCCACCTTTTCCCGGACGATGGCAAGGCCCAGGCCCCTCCCCGAGATGTCGTCGATCATGGGGCGGGAGGAAAAACCCGAGGTGAAGATGAGTCCCAAAAGATCATCTTTTCCTATCCGCTCCGCTTCGTCGCTGGTTGCCAGGCCGCGCTTTACGGCCATATCGGGCAAACGGGCGATATCGATCCCGGCGCCGTCGTCGGCAACGCAGAGCTCCATCCGGTGGGAATCCACGAGCGTGGCGGTCACGCTGATCTTCCCGCGCGCCGGCTTTCCCATGAGCTCCCGTACTTCGGGGTTTTCGATGCCGTGATCGACGCAGTTGCGTATCAGGTGGATGAGGGGGTCTTTTATCTCTTCCAGAATACGTTTGTCGCATTCGACGGCCCCTCCTTCCACAACCAGTTCCGCTTCTTTGCCGCGGTCCCGGGCCAGGTCACGAACCACCTTCGGCAGAGGTGCCAGGATGGTCGCAATGGGGAGCATCAACGCCCCCTTCATGTCATCCAGGAGGGTATCCACCATGCCGTCCAGAGTGTGCCGGTCGTTTGCGGCGGCTTTTGCCACTCCCTGCATTTTGTTTTCCAGTTTTTTTATGCAGGCGTGGTTCCAGTCGAAAAACTCCAGGAGTCTGTCAACCCGTACGTGGTCCGTGCCTGAAAAAGCGCGCCCCGCTTGTAATCGCCGAGCTTTGCGCATGCTGCGCAGGAGCGGCCGTAGTTTTCTCCACTCCTTTTCCCACAATGCCATATCGGAGCTTATTTCAGCAAGCTCCGCAGCGCGCTGAGAAGCGGCGAGCTTGACGGTGAGGAGTTCTTCCGCCTGGTTAAAGAGAGAGTCCAGCTTCCCGGTGGAGATTCTCACGGTATCCGGCGCGGCCACAGATAAACGCGCAGCCGTACCTGCTTCATCGTCCGCTCTCTGTCCGGGCGCGGCGTTTAGCGCCCCTGTGTATGCCTGTGCGGCCCCGTCCCCAATGGATACATGCCCCTTCGTCCCGGGCCCGGCGTCTCTCTCCTCATTATCCGGCGGCGGCAAACCGCTTGCCGCCTTTTCCAGGTTTAAGACAATCTCCCTTACCGCGGCATTGGCGGTAGCGTCACGGCCGGTCACCAGGAGAGGGATGAGTTTGTCGATGCTGTCCAGCGCCTGGTGGAGGAGATCGAACAGCGCCGGTGAAGGGATGGCCGTCTTCCGCTTGAAAGCGGCGAAAACACCCTCCAGCGCATGGCTGACAGACTCGATCCCGGCCATGTTCACGGCGCGGGCCGCTCCCTTCAGGCTGTGGGCTTCCCGGGAAACGGTCTCGATGATTGCCTGCCTTCTCTCAACCTCCCCGGTTTTTTCCAGATCGATCAGGCAGCTGGAAATGGCGGTCAGATGCTCTTTCGCCTCGACCTTGAACGTTTCCATAAGCCTTTTTTGAAAATCGATGTCCATCTGATTCCCTAAAGTTTAAACCGCTCGACCAGTTGCTTCAGCTTCTGTCCCAGTTCATGCAGGTTCTGCGCCGACTGTTCGGTCTGCTGCGAACTGCCGACGCTCATGGTGCTTGCCTCTTTGATGTTTTCCATAGCCAGGGCCACCTGGTCCATACCCACCACCTGCTGCTGGCTCGACGCGGCAATCTGGGACGTGGCATTGGCCGATTCGGCTATGCTGTCCGACAGTATGCGGATCGCCTCGCCCGCTTCAACGGACTGCTTTTCTCCGGCTTCAACCGCCTTGCTCCCCTGTTCCGTCGCCATAACCGCGGCGTTGGTCGCCTTCTGGATGTCGTTCAGAATCGTCCTGACCTGGGCGGTCGCCTGTTTCGACTGCTCGGCGAGACTTCGCACTTCCTGGGCAACGACCGCGAAACCCTTGCCGTGATCGCCCGCCTTGGCCGCTTCGATGGCCGCATTTACGGCCAGGAGGTTCGACTGCTCGGCGAGGTCGTTGACCGTAGTGATGATCTCGCCGATGGCCTGGCTCTGTTCACTCAGGCTGACGATGCTCTCGGCAACGGTCTCCATCTGCTCCCTGATGCGGCTCATCCCCTGGATGGCGTTTTCCACCGATTTCCGCCCCTGCTGCGAGACCTGGAACGCCTTTTGCGCACCGTCGGCAACATTGCGGGCCTTCTCCGTCGAGAGCTGGGTCGTCTGCTTGACCTCTTCGACGGTGACGGTCGTCTCGTTGACCGACGTGGCGGTTTCCGCCGCAGCGGAGGCTATCTGCGCCGTCGAGGAGAGGATTTCGCCGGAGGCGGCGGCAAGGACGTTGATCCCCTCCTGGATCGCCAGGGTCTGGGAGCGGAGGTTCTCCACCATGCGCTGCAAGGTCTGGAGAAGCAGAGCCACTTCATCCCTGCTGTCGGTCACGGGGACCACAACGGTCAGGTCGCCGCCGGCCACCCGTTCCGCCACCGCCACCGCGATATTCAGGGGGAGGGTGATGCTGCGGGTTAGGAGAATGGCGATGATGACGGCAAAGATGACCTCAGCCATCTTCATGGCCAGAATGAGGAGGTACGCCTCCCTTGCCGCCGCCTCCGATTCCTTGAAGAATGTGGCTGCCCTGTTGTCGGAAAAGTTGAAGACGTCCGCCATTTCCTTTTCCATGGCGGGAAATTGATTTGTATCGATACTGTCCATCAACCTGAAAGCGACATCATGATCGTTCACCTTGTCGGCGGCGATGACCCTGTCACGGAGCACCTTCCACTCCTCGTAGACCCTGTAGATGTCGTCGACGTCGCTCTTCTTGCCGAGAAAGCGCTCCCTGACGACCTCCATATTGTTGTTGAACTCTTTCTCGTAGCCGTACATCTCTTTGAGATCGGCATTTACGGCGCCGCTCTCTTTGGCCAGAACGGCGTCTTTCAGCTTGTACTCCATTTTGGTGAAATAGAGGTTTGCGTCGCGAATGCTCTTCCTGACGGTGAACGGATGCTCATACAGCTCGGTGGTGCGGCTCGCCACATAATCCAGCCTGTTCAAGGCGTATGCCCCGGTGATGACCATCAGCGTGACGATTATGGCATAGCTCCCGAACAATCTGGTCCTGATCTGGAGTTTTCCGAACATTACCTCTCTCCCTTCCCCTGTTTATTCAATACTAATCTGTCAATCCGCGATCTCTTCATGGACGATTATTTTCCGGTCACTGAGCAGTTTCTTCCCGTCCAGCACCACTGTCCGCTCTCTGGTCACACCCTTCAGATACTCTACCCGGACCCCGCTGAGGGTGGGGAGGGACGGCTGTAACTCCGCCTGCGGAATTGTCCGGACCCCCAGGACGGCATCGGCGAGGATGCCGAATTCCATTTCACCATCATGCATTATTATGACCTTGTTGAGATCCGTCAACCCCTTTTCCGGCAGGTCGAAGAACCTCTTGATATCGATGACCGATATTATCCGGCCGCGTACGTTGATGAGACCGAGGACAAACGGAGGCGTGCAGGGGACGGGGGTAATGTCGCGCAGCGGACGGGTCTCTCTCACGTAGACCGTCTCTATGCCGTACGTTTCATGAGCCAGAGAAAACTCCAGGAGTTCGAGGCATTCGGCGGCTGTCGCTTCCGGAAGGGGTTCGCGGGCAAGCACCAGTGCCCTGGCCTTAAGGATATCTTTCTCTTCCGCCGGGGTCAGCCCGCGGTTAAGCATGTCGGTTACAGCATCGAGGCGCTTTCGGACCATTTGCCAGTCGATGGCCGCCCTCTCCACCTGTTCGGTTTCTTTCCTTTTGCGAGGCATCTCCCCCTCCCTTTAACCTTTCACCTTTTGCCCCTTACCTGCCTCAATGCCTTCCCTCGTCGCGGCGATGATCTCGGCAAGTCGACGTGCGCTCATTCCTTCCGACCCCGGCAGAATATCATCGTCGCCGCAGGCTTGCAGAAGCGAAGCGGCGTTCTTCAGATGCCTGGCAGCTTCTTTCGGCTTGCCCCGGCGTAGGTTGAGATTGGCCAGGGCGAAGTGGGCAAGGACAAACCCCTGATCAAGATAGATGGCCCTTTTCAGGGAAACGATGGCCGCGTCATCTTCCCCCTTTTCCTGGAATATGATCGCCTGCAGGTAGTATGGCCGCGGGTTGAGGCGGTCGGCGGCAACGGCCTTTTCAGACCACTCCAGGGCCAGCGACAGATCCCCCCGGTTGGCGTATGCCTGCGTCAGAAGTGAGGCGGACTCACCGTAAACGGGAGAAGCCTCTCCCTCCGGGATGTTCGACAGGACTCCGGCGAGTTTTGCCGCGGCTTCGGCATATTCTCCCCGGCGGTAGGAGAGAAGCGCCTCATCGTACGGCGAAATGCCCTGTTCTGCGCAATCTTCTCCCA
>JBGPID010000266.1:0-4561 GCA_041484725.1 Geobacteraceae bacterium
ACCCCCAGGGAAGAGCGCGCGGCGTTTCTGGCAAAACTGCAACAGGGACTAAATGCCCGTTATGAGGAAATTGCAACCACCATCACCAGTGAGGTGGGGATGCCCCTCAAATTCTCCCGTCGTATCCAGGTGGGGCTTCCGATGGCTGTACTGGATAGTTACGTCCGTCTTCTCATCAACTACCCTTTCGAGGAGCGCATCGGCAACTCCCTTGTGGTGAAGGAACCGGTGGGGGTTACGGCCTGCATCACACCATGGAATTTCCCACTGCATCAGGTAGTCGCGAAAATGGCCCCGGCCCTGGCAGCCGGCTGCACGGTAGTCCTGAAACCAAGCGAACTGGCGCCTCTCAGCGCATTCATTCTTGCCGATATCGCGCACGAGGCCGGGATACCGGCCGGGGTTTTCAATCTGGTGACAGGTCCCGGGGAGGTTGTAGGGGAAGCACTTGCCTCCCATCCCGAAGTGGACATGGTTTCTTTTACGGGATCGACACGGGCCGGAAAGCGCGTGGCGGAACTCGCTAACCAAACAATCAAGCGGGTGGCGCTCGAACTGGGGGGAAAGTCGGCGTCGATTATTATGGCGGATGCCGACATCCCCGCGGCGGTAAAGGGGACCGTGGCCAGCTGCTTCCTTAATTCAGGCCAGACATGCAACGCCCTTACCAGGATGCTGGTCCCCGGACATCTCTATGAACATGCGGCCTGGCTGGCGGTAGAGGCCGCCAGAAGCTATCTGGTCGGCGATCCATTGGCCGAACAGACCAGACTGGGGCCACTTGTTTCCGCCCGGCAGCGGGAAAGGGTAAGGGACTATATCCGCAGAGGGCTCACCGAGGGGGCGGACATCCTCTGCGGAGGCCCCGAAGCTCCTGAAGGGCTCTACTTCGGCTACTATATAAAACCCACCATCTTCGGTAACGTCCGTTCCGATATGACCATAGCCCGTGAGGAGATTTTCGGGCCGGTCCTCTCCATAATGACCTACCAGGATGAGGACGAAGCGGTGCGTATCGCCAATGACACCATCTACGGTCTTGCCGGAGCGGTCTGGTCGGGAGATGAGGGACGGGCAATGCGGGTGGCGCGGCGAATGCGGGCCGGACAGATCGATATAAACGGAGGATGTTTCAATATCCATACTCCCTTCGGCGGCCGCAGGCAGTCGGGCTATGGCTGCGAACTGGGAAGGTACGGACTGGAAGAATACCTGGATACCAAGGCACTTCAGTTCAAGTAGAAGGGTTTCTTTTCCTGCTGATAGCTCCCCTTTTATGATAGATGACTCCAGCCAAGACCAGGTATTATACCGTGTAAAATCCATAATAGTAAGTGCGTGAGTGAAAAGGCGGAGTACATACTCATGCTAAATTAGTATTTCGAATCATGATGTGGTCATATAAACCTCCCCACCCTATGTTGCTGAAATCTTAAGCAACTAAAATCTCATCTCATTATATATCGCCTTGACTATATCCGTATTCCCGGATATAGTTTCTCCATGAAAACCATCTCTAATATCTTCAAATCTCTCGACGACGAAACCCGTCTCCGCATCCTCGCGCTTCTTTTGGAGGAAGACGAGCTCTGTGTCTGCTATCTTGTGGCGGTGCTGCAACTTCCCCAGTCTACCGTATCCAGACATCTCGCCCTGCTGAAGAAAGCCGGTTGGCTGAAGGACCGGCGCGAGGGGGTCTGGATATATTATTCCATATGCAAGTCACTGGCATCGATCCAACAGTTCCTCCTCCCCGTGCTCCGGAATTTTCTCACTACGACTGAAACCCCCAAAGGAGACCTGAAGCGTCTCCAGGGGTTTATGCAGGATAACTGCTTCAAGTAAATTTTATTGACCATCAAACATCCGTAAATGCGGATATAGCTGGAGGCATCATGAAGAAGAAGGTCCTTTTGCTCTGCACCCACAATTCCTGTCGTTCCCAGATGGCAGAGGGTATCGTCAACCACTATCTTGGCGATCGCTTTCAGGCGTTTTCCGCCGGCACCGTGGCCACCAGGGTCAATCCCCTGGCGATCAAGGTCCTTGCTGAACTGGGGATCGATATCTCCGGCCACCGCTCAAAGACCCTGGATGAATTCGCCGGAGAAAAGTTCGACTACGTCATCACCCTCTGCGGCTCGGCCAACGAGCAGTGCCCCCTCTTCTTTGGCGGGGTCCGGCGCGTCCACATCGGCTTTGATGACCCGTCGCAGGCCACCGGCACTCCCGAAGAAATACTGCCGGAGTTCCAGCGGGTGAGAGATGAAATTCGCTGCCGGCTTGAAGAATTCTTTGTCGCAGAGGGTGAAAATTAAATGAGAAAAGGGAGGGAACGTTAATGACTGAAAAGAAGATGAGCTTTTTCGACAAGTACCTGACCGTCTGGGTGGCGCTCTGCATGGCAATTGGAGTAGGGTTGGGCAAGCTCCTCCCCGACGCCGTTGCCGGCTTGCGCAAGCTTGAGTTCGGTGCCGGCTCCCAGATCAACATTCCCATCGCCGTGCTTATCTGGCTGATGGTCTACCCGATGATGCTAAAGGTCGATTTCTCCTCGGTGATGAATGTTGGCAAAAACCCGAAAGGCCTTTTCGTTACCCTCTTTGTTAACTGGATAGTCAAGCCTTTCAGTATGGCATTCTTCGCCTGGCTCTTTTTCCGCCTGGTGTTCAGCTCCTTCATCTCACCATCCGAGGCAGACCAGTATATAGCAGGCAGCATCATACTCGCCGCCGCTCCCTGCACCGCCATGGTCTTCGTCTGGAGCTACCTGACCGACGGCGATCCCGGCTACACCCTCGTCCAGGTGTCTGTGAACGACCTGCTGATGCTGGTTTTTTTCGCGCCGATAGTCAAGTTCCTGGTGGCAGGCGCATCGAACCTGATTGTTCCCTTCAGTGTGCTTTTCACCTCGGTCGTGGTCTTCATCGTCATTCCACTTTCGGCCGGGGTAATAACCCGCAACCTTTTGATCAAGTCCCACGGCATCGACTGGTTCAACAACATATTCCTCCCCAGGCTCCATCCGATCGCCATCAGCGCCCTCCTTGCCACACTGGTGCTGATCTTCGCCTTCCAGGCCGACAACATCACCGGCCGGCTCTTCCATGTGCTCCTGATTGCCGTGCCGATAACCATCCAGGTTTACTTCAATTCGTCTCTGGCCTACGGGCTGATGAAGTGGCTGAAGGTTCCCTACAATGTTGCAGCCCCAGGTGCCCTGATCGGCGCCAGCAACTTCTTTGAGCTGGCGGTGGCGGTGGCCATCACCATTTTCGGTCCCGAATCCGGCGCCGCCCTTGCCTGCGCGGTAGGTGTTCTGGTGGAGGTGCCGGTCATGCTCTCGGTCTGCGCCATTTGCAACCGGACACGCCACTGGTTTCCTAAACCGGCCTAAAAAAGAACGGTTAAAATGCAGTATTGAACCCCGCCTCAGGGACAGACTATACGATTTTAATGCAATTTCCCATGAAAGGTCAAATTAATCCAGGGAGGTATGAATATGCTGCCGAAAACACAACAGGAGACGTTCGGGGCGTTTTATGACACAGCCCGCCATAACACCATACTGGAACCCAAGACTAACCTACTGCTTCATCTTGGGGCTGCAATGGCGTTGGGTTGTAACCCGTGCATGGAATATTACCTGGGCCAGGCTGAAAAGGAAGGGATCACTGGCGAGGAGATCGGGGCGGTGCAGGCAGTGGTCATGGCGGTCGCCGCCGGCAAGGTGAATGCACAACTGCGGGAGGCGGAACGGCGGAAAAAGGAGAAATAGCAGGGTTCAATCCTTAATCTAAAAGGAGACTGACATGAAACAAAGAGTATGCCGAGCATGTGGCTCCGTGATGAAAAAGAAATCCGGCCCGGAAGGAGTAACCTTTTTCTGCGATAAGTGTGATGCCTTTACAGAATTCGACGAAATGGAAATGGAGCCCTACTGCCCCGATTGCGGGGAAAAGATTTCCAATGTTTATGCCTGTTGTGGCCTGAGCTTTTTCTGCGGTAAATGCGAAGCCCAGAAAACAGTCAGTAAGATCGTCTGGAAACAGTAGGCCCAAGTACCATTCCATGCTTCTTCGGGAAAGACAACCCAAGGCTGAGCTTCGGGCAATAGGAGGAAAACATGGCGGAGTTTCTTCAGACGACAATCGACAAGTTCATATTTACTGTAAAGGTCGGGTACCTCTACACGGACGATGATTACTGGGTGGATATACTGGGCGCGGTGGCAACGGTAGGGGTGACCGATTACCTGCAGAAGTCCAATGGTGATGTCGCCTTTTTCGAGCCGGTTGCGCCGGGCAAGGAAGTGAAAAAGGGCGAAGAGTTGGGCGAGATTGAAACGATCAAGGTCACCCTCAGCCTCATATCCCCGGTCACCGGGAGAGTAATCGAGGTCAACCGGGAACTGGAGGCCCATCCCGAGTTCATCAACAGCGACCCATACGGAGCAGGCTGGATCTGCAGGATCGAGCTTGCCGATCCCGAGGGAGCAATAGACGGGTTCCTCCAGGCGGAAGCATACATGGAGCTGATGAAGGGAAAGCTTGAAAGGAAG
>JBGPID010000267.1:0-4542 GCA_041484725.1 Geobacteraceae bacterium
AAGCCAGGCAACGCTCGATGCCGAGGAAGCCGACCTCAGCGGCAAGAACGCCCAGGTTGAGCAGCAGCGGGCGTTGGTCGATAAAAAAACCATCCGCGCGCCTTTTTCAGGACGTCTCGGCATCAGCACAATCAATCCCGGTCAGTATATGAACCCCGGAGACAAGATCGTGACGTTGCAGGAGCTCAATCCCCTGTACGTTGATTTTTACCTGCCGCAACAGGAGCTTTCGCGCGCGGCGACCGGACAGGCCGTATCGATAACCACGGACTCTTTTCCCGGCCGCGTTTTTCAAGGAAAAATTAAGGCCATCAATCCCAAGGTAGATCCAGACACGCGAAACTTCCAGGTAGAGGCCTTGATAAGCAACACCGGGGGAATCCTGCTGCCCGGGATGTATGCTACGGTTGATGTCCGGGCAGGGTCGGTCCAGCGTTATCTGACAATCCCGCAGACCGCGGTCTCGTATAACCCTTACGGCAACACGGTCTTTATCGTGAAAGAACAGGGGACCGGCCCGGACAACAAGGCGCTGTTGATTGCGCAGCAGGTCTTTGTTACGGTCGGCCCCACGCGCGGCGACCAGGTGGCTGTACTAAGCGGCGTGCAGGACGGAGATACCGTGGTTACGAGCGGGCAACTGAAACTGAGGAACGAAAGCCCGGTGGCTATCAGCGATCAGGCCCTGCCCACGAATGAAGAGAAACCGGAACCGGAGGATGAATAAGTAAAGGAGAAACACCAATGACCAAGCACCAAAGTCCAAATAAGCTCCAAACTACAAACACGAAATCAACAGTGCTCCGGTCATTTTCATTTCCAAATTCGGGTAGTGTTTGAGATGTGTTGCTTGTAGCTTGAAATTCGGAGGCAACTATGAAGTTCACCGACCTTTTCATAAAACGTCCCGTGCTTGCCACGGTGGTCAGCCTGTTGATCCTGGTATTGGGCCTTCGCTCGATCGGGCTTCTGCCGGTCCGGCAGTATCCGCTGACCCAGAACGCGGTGGTGACGGTCCAGACCGTGTACTTCGGCGCTGACCCGGGCCTCGTCGCCGGATTCATCACCACGCCGCTCGAAAACTCCATTGCCCAGGCGAACGGCATCGACTACCTTACGTCATCCAGCGGGCAGGGTGTCAGCACCATTTTGGCGACGTTGCGCTTGAATTATGATCCGAACAGGGCGCTGACCGAGATCAACACTCGTGTCAATGCGGTGCTGAACCAGTTGCCCCGGGATGCCCAGCAGCCGGTCATCACCGTGGCCATCGGCGAGACCATCGATTCCATGTATATCGGATTTTCGAGTAAGGTCCTGGCCACGAATAAGATCACCGATTACCTGATTCGCGTGGTGCAGCCGAAACTGCAGGCCGTGGAGGGCGTCCAAACGGCCGAGATCCTGGGCAAGCGCCAGTTTGCGCTCAGGGCCTGGCTGGAGCCGGAAAAGATGGCCGCCTACGGTGTGAGCGGGACCGATGTGAGCAATGCCCTTGCCGCGAACGACTTCATCTCCGCCCTGGGCCGCACCCAGGGACAGATGGTGACCGCCAACCTCACCGCGGGTACTAATCTGCATTCCGTGGAAGAATTCCGCAACCTCGTGATCAAGCAGAAAAGCGGGGCACTGGTCCGGCTGGGTGACGTGGCAAAGGTGTCTCTCGGCTCGGAAGACTATGACACCGCGGTCAGTTTCGACGGTCAGAGCGCGGTCTACATCGGCATCAAGGTCGCGCCCACGGCAAACCTTCTGACCGTGATCGACGGCGTCCGCAAGGCGTTCCCTGCGGTGCGTGAACAGCTGCCCGAAGGACTCGACGGACGGATCGTGTACGACGCGACGAAGTACGTGAACAGTTCTATCCGCGAGGTCGTCACGACCCTGGTCGAGGCCCTCTTGATCGTGACCGTGGTGATTTTTCTGTTCCTGGGCACGGTGCGTTCGGTCCTCATCCCCACGATCGCCATGCCTCTGTCTCTGATCGGCGCCTTTTTCATCATGCTCGCGCTCGGATACTCGATCAACCTCCTGACCCTGCTTGCGCTGGTCCTCGCCATCGGCCTGGTGGTCGACGACGCGATCATCGTGGTAGAAAATGTCCATCGCCACATGGAGAGCGGTATGAAGCCCTTCCCGGCCGCGATCCAGGCCGCGCGGGAGCTTGCCGGGCCCATCATCGCGATCTCGGTGGTGCTCATTGCCGTATATGTTCCGATCGGGTTCATGGGAGGGTTGACCGGCGCCCTGTTCACGGAATTCGCTTACACGCTTGCCGGTGCCGTGGCGGTCTCGGCCGTGATTGCCCTGACCCTGTCGCCCATGATGTCATCGCGGTTTCTCAAACCTTACAACCATGACGGCCAAGGCCGGTTCGCGGCATTTGTCGACAGGCAGTTCAACCGCCTGCGTCGCGCCTACGAAGGTCTGCTGCACAGCGCCCTCAACACGCTTCCCGTGATCGGCGTGTTCAGCGCGCTCATCTTCGCGAGCATCTATTTCCTGTACGCCACCTCAAAGAGCGAACTCGCGCCCGACGAGGACCAGGGTCTCATCATCGCCCTCACCACGGCCGCGCCGGACGCCACCCTCCAGCAGACCCAACTCTCGACGCGGCAAGTGCACGGGATCTTTTCCTCGCTTCCGGAGACGGACCATATATTCCAGCTTGCGGGCGTGAACGGATTAAACAGCGCGATCGGAGGCATGGTGTTCAAGCCCTGGGACGAGCGAAAGCGTACCTCCATGCAGGTGCTGCCGCAGGTGCAGCAGCAGCTCAATGCGATCCCGGGCTCACGCTCGGCCGCTTTCCTGAGACCGCCGCTGCCGGGCAGCAGCGGGCTGCCGGTGCAGTTCGTTATCGGGACCACGGAGTCCTATGAACGCCTGAATGAAGTATCGCAGGCGCTCCTGGACAAGGCGCGGTCGAGCGGCATGTTCCTGTTCCTGGACACGGACCTCAAGATCGACAAGCCGCAGATCACGGTGGAAATAGAGCGGGATAAGGCAGCCCAACTCGGCCTGAACATGCGCGATGTGGGCGGCGCCCTCGGGACCATGCTGAGCAACGGGTATGTCAATTATTTCAGCCTTGCCGGCCGTTCCTACAAGGTCATCCCGCAGGTGATGCAGCGCGACCGCCTGAACGCGGAGCAGCTGGGCAACTACCATATCACCACGCCGTCCGGCGCGTCGATAGCGCTCTCGACCGTTACGCGTCTGAAAACGGAGATCGTGCCGGAGTCGCTGAACCATTTCCAGCAGCTCAATGCCGCGACCATTTCCGGCGTTTTGACGCCCGGGGTTACCCAGGGCCAGGCGCTGGAAATGCTCAAGAACATCGCGAAGACGGTCCTGCCGCAGGGATACAGCACCGATTATGCGGGCCAGTCCCGGCAATACGTGCAGGAGTCGTCGGCCCTGGAAGTCACCTTCTTCTTCTCATTGATCATCATATTCCTGGCCCTGGCCGCTTTGTTCGAAAGCTTCCGCGACCCGTTGACGGTCCTGATAAGCGTCCCCATGTCCATCTGCGGGGCACTGATATTCATCAGCCTCGGCGTCGGCAATGCAAGCCTCAATATTTATACCGAGGTTGGCCTGGTGACGCTGATCGGCCTTATCAGCAAGCACGGAATTTTGATCGTCCAGTTTGCGAATGACTTGCAACGGGAAGGAAAGGGAAAGCGCGAGGCCGTGGAAACAGCAGCGGCGATACGGCTCCGGCCGATCCTGATGACCACCGCGGCCATGGTCCTGGGCGTGCTGCCGCTCGTAACCGCGTCCGGCGCGGGAGCCGCGGGCAGGTTCAACATGGGCCTGGTGATCATGACCGGCATCTCGATCGGGACGTTGTTCACCCTCTTTGTGGTGCCGGCGATGTACCTGTTCCTGGCCGCGGAGCATAGCAGGAAGGAAGCGGCGGAAGAATCCACTCAAGCTACGCCGCCGCAAGGGGCACTGCATGCGTAGTAGGAACGTCGGGTTTCAGCCGTCAGGACTGCGCTGATTTGAGGAAGACAGAAGAAAGGTGACGATACCGTTATGAAAAAAATTAGGCTAATAATAATCGGCGTACTGTTGATCGTACTCAGCGGTTGTTTTCCCGTTTTTGTACCTGAGGACGGCGGCCACAGAGGACATGAAGAACACAACCGCGGTGATTATAGGGATCGCGATCATGGAGAACACCGTTAAAGCTCCCCTGTTAGTTGTTGATGATAGAACGTATCCTTGCGGCCTCTTTCTAACTGGCTTTTTTTAGTATCGGCGTCGATTTTTCTTTTATCCGGGAATCGACAAGCTTCTGAAAGCGCATCGCCATTTCAGGTCCTTTAGTGCCCTCATCCTCATGCTTGAAAAAAACGAAGGCCTGCCCCCATTGCTGCGAAAGGATTTTTTCCGCCCAGTTCGACAAGTCCGCATCCGTATAATCGGAACGGCGCAGCCGCAGGTATCCCCATGGCGCCGTGCTGATAATTTCCTCTGCCGGCTGCTCATCGGCATCCTCGATGCACCAGCTGAACCCCTTGTCACGAAGCA
>JBGPID010000268.1:0-4525 GCA_041484725.1 Geobacteraceae bacterium
AGGATGGAAACCTGGTCGCGGTTCATTCAAGGGTCAAGTTGAAGCCGGGCGATCCGGGTGTAGCTCTGGTTCATATTTTCAGATTCCAGGGAAATCATATTGCAGAACTCTGGGACGTCGGGCAGGCCGTGCCGGAGAATTCGCCAAACGAATATGGCATGTTCTAATGCTGGCACAAAGAAACGGTCAAAGTTAAGAGGAATTTCTGCTGACCCCTTTGTAATTTCTGGCGGCCTAGAGAAAAACAAGCTGGATGGTTACGAATGAAAGCCTGTGAATTCAACAAATTCAGCGTAAGAGGATAATTATGAAAAACTTCGGAGTGTTTGTCTCATTCGTGCTCGTCGCCGCACTCGGAATCACTCTGTTCTATTTTCTAGGGACCCCTGCAGCAAAAGTATCATTAAGCCCTGATGCAGGTCCGATCGCCGTCAGGCGGGAGCTTACCCTGAAGCTGGACGCACAGGGAGGGGTTCTGAAAAAGCTGGTTGTTTCCGCGGTACAAGCGGAGAAGACGGTCAATGTCCTGATGAAGGATTATCCGCCCGGCAGCCCTCAGGCCGCGGAGACCTTCAACCTGGCGAAGACCGGACTGAAGGAAGGGGCGTTCACCATGCATGTAGATGCGACAAGTTCCGCCCCCCGTTTCGGCGCTAACAGGACCACAACCCAGGTCCATTCCTTTACTTTGGAGAACAAGCCGCCGGGAGTGGCGATATTGAGCGTTGCACATAATATCACCCAGGGAGGTATGGGACTGGTCGTCTACACCGTTTCAAAAGAGGTTGAAAAGACCGGCGTAGTATTCGACGATCAGTTTTTTCCGGGTTACCGGCAGGGAGGGAATTTTTACGCCTGTCTCTTCCCATTCCCCTACGATATGGAACCCGACAAGTACGTACCCAGGGTGATAGCGGTCGACGGGGCAGGCAACGAGCGGCTGATGAGCATCAACTATCACCTGAGTGGCAAAACCTTTTCAACTGACCGGATCGATCTGACCGATACCTTCCTCGAAAAGATTGCCGCCGAGTTCAAGGACAAGTTCCCGCAAGCGAAAACTCCCTTGGAGATATTCCTCAAGGCAAACAGGGAGCAGCGGCAGCAGGACCGCAAGTCGATCTACGACTATGGCCGGAAGACCTCTCCGACGCCCCTCTGGCAGGGGACATTTCTGCGCATGCCGAACGCCGCCCCTCTCGGTGGTTTTGCACAGTTTCGCACCTATATATACCAAGGGAAAGAGGTTGACCGGCAGACACATCTCGGATTCGATCTGGCCTCGTTGGCCCACGCTGCCGTGCCGGCCGCCAACCGCGGTAAGGTCGTTTTTGCCGGCAACTTCGGTATCTATGGCCAGTGCATCATTATCGACCACGGGCTGGGGTTGCAGACCCTCTACGGGCATCTGAGCCGGATCGGCGTCAAGCCGGGTGACAATGTAGAAAAGGGACAGATAATTGGCAATACCGGAGCCACCGGCATGGCCGGCGGGGATCATCTCCATTTTGAAGTGACAATCTCCGGGCAGTCGGTCAATCCGATCGAATGGTGGGATTCGCACTGGATAAAAAATAACGTAACCGGCAAGCTCGAAATAATCAAAGCGACCGGTACCAAATGAATGAGGTGAATATGCCTGCCCGAATTACGCGCTCACCTGGTAAGATTAAACAGTAGGCCGGTAACCAGAGGAGGTATCAGAGGTGAAAGTTTTAGCAATCAATGGCAGCCCGAGGAAGAAATGGAACACCGCGACGCTGCTCGAAAAGGCCCTTGAAGGCGCGGCGTCGCTGGGCGCCGAGACGGAGCTCGTCCATCTCTACGATCTCGATTACAAGGGGTGCACGAGCTGCTTTGCGTGCAAGCTGAAAGGCGGGAAGAGTTACGGGAAATGCGCAATGAAGGATGGGCTTACTCCTCTCCTAGAGAAGGTTGTTGATGTGAATGCCCTCCTCCTCGGCTCACCGATTTACTTCGGCACGGTGACGGGAGAGATGAAGTCATTCATGGAACGGCTGCTTTTCCCCTACCTGACATATACCCGGCCGCCGGGATCATTATTCGACCGGAAGATTCCAACGGCGTTCATTTACACCATGAATGTACCGGAACATCTGATGAAAGAATATTGTTATCCCGTGCATATCGGCCTGAACGAAAACGTTCTGAGCCGGACATTCGGGCAGTCAGAGTCATTCTGCTGCTTCGAAACGCTCCAGTTCGAGGACTACGATAAGGTTGTCTTCAGTTACTTCGATCCGGAGGAACGGCGGGAAAGGCGCAGGACCATCTTTCCGGAGGATTGCCGGAAGGCGTTTGCGCTGGGTGCAAGGTTGGCACACACGGAATTCCGGGAAAATACTGAATTTTAAAAGTGCATTAATCCATACCCTGAGCTTATATTTCATGAACACAAGGAGATTTTACCATGACAAAAGCAGACCTCGTAGATAAGATTCACGCCAATACCGGGCTCACGAAAGATGAAGCCTTCGCATGTCTGGAAACGGTACTGGAAACAATCAAGGGGACCCTTGAGACGGCTGAAACCGTGAAGATTGCCGGCTTTGGGAGCTTTGTCGTAAGAAAGAAGGGGGACCGCAGAGGACGGAACCCCCTGACCGGCGAGCCGATTACGATCACCGCCCGAAAGGTCCTGATCTTCAAGCCGAGCATTCTCCTGAAGGAAACCATAAATCAAGCTGCGCCAACATCCGGCCCATCATCGTCATGATCTTCCGCTGCACCCCAAACCTACCGACAAACAGCCGGAGGTTTCGCCGGAACCGTCCTCCGCATCGAAGCCCCTGGGGAGAATGGAGGGATTTGCATCCGTCACCCATTCGAATATAACTTTTCACGGCATATTTGACCTCCGCTAACCCCCGCGGTATAGTTTAAATATCAGACATTTTCTATTCATGTAGGCTTCAGCGAGCCGCAAAAGTTGAGATATAGGGAGGAATCACCATGATCAGACCCGTTTCGCTGTTCCTCTTCCTTTTCATTGCCCTTTTTGCCCTTACCTGCCAGGCAGACGAAAAAGCCGTTGGACCGCAGTCGCCGATCAGCCCTAAAGCCGTGCAGGCAAATAAATATCCCCGCATCGTCCTTTATTCCGTCTCATGGTGCCCCCACTGCATGGAAGCCAAGGAGTACTTGACGAGTCACAAAATTCCCTTCATCAGCAAGGATGTGGAACTGGATGACAATGCCATGAAAGAGCTGACGGAGAATTACAAGAGCACGGGGGTACCGGTCATTGTCCTGGGCAACGGCGAAAAGGTCATCAAGGGGTTCAACCGGGAATATTTCGAAAAGGTGCTGAAAGAGATGAGCAAGTAAACGGGAATGGGAGATCAACAATAAAAAGGGAGCCGACCGGCTCCCTTTTTTTATCGTACAGCGTGTGAACCGCTTGTGGAAAAGCCGTTACGCCACGCTGCTCCTGGTAACAAGCCCGACACCGATGCAGATGATGACGATGCCGGCCCAGCGCATGGGGGTCACCGATTCCCCCAGGTACCACTGGGAGAGAAAGGCGACGATGACGTAGTTCAGCGCCTGCATGGGAAGGGCAACCGACAGGTCCTCCCAGGAGAGTACCGCAAGCCAGAGCCCGAAATAGACGGCCTGGAGCATGGTGCCTATAATGAGCTTGGGTGTGGTCATGGCGCGGAACGCCAATTCAATTATCTCCCGCACCCCCTTCGTCGAGAGGTCTCCGAAGGACTTCATCCCGAGGGTGAGAAAGATGTCACCCACCGCGCCCGCGGTGATTGCCAGTATCATTACTACTATGGTTTTCAGCATGTCTGCCTCAAATCCCTTTCCCCGCTCCCCGATAGTTGCGCAATCTTATTCCCAGCCGATTAATTTTTTCCTTCACGCGGAGGCTCGTAAGCGCCGCCAGTTCCTCTTCATGACGATAGTCGGGCATCCAGCGGCGCAGTTCGTCATCGGGATGGCAGCCGGGATGGAAATATATCTCCGTCATACCCTCCTGCAGGATATCGATGGCCCCGAGCAGGTACTCCTCGGTCATCCGGCCTGAGTTGAGCAGCCCTTTCACTTCGCTTGCATAAACGATCCCGAGCCGGTCGAGCCCCGGCCTGCAACGGGCAGCCAGCCGGGAAAAGATGAAGGCGTCAACAGCCTTCCCCAGACGGCGGCGCTGCGCCAGGGCAAGGTCGGGGCCTAGCCGCTCCCGGGAGAGGCGGAAGCTGGCAATGCCGTGGCGCGGCATCAACTCAAGCAGGATATCGAAGATAACCGGGTGCATATGGATATTGAGGTGTCCGTCGATATGGGAAAGGGCGAGCCCGGTTTCCCTGAATTTCACGACCTGCGCCTCGATCTCCCTATGGAGCTGCTTTCTCAGCGGTCGCAGGAAAAAGTAACGCATCCCGGCAAGGACCGGGTCGTTGCTGAAGTTCCCCTGTTGGTCCGTGATCGACGGAAAACCGTCGTGAAGAAGCGAGGCGCGTCCCTGCACCAGGGTAAGATGGAGCCCCACCTGGAG
>JBGPID010000269.1:0-4510 GCA_041484725.1 Geobacteraceae bacterium
CCGGTTATGGCGTACATAACTTCCTCCTTTCCGCTCTTAAGTGCTGATGAAATATTCCTTCATGGCGGCTTGCTTCTTACAGCCGCCGGTTTTTCCTAATTCTAATTATACGCCTGAATGGGGAATAAGGCGTCCGATTTTTTTCGGGGGGAGTTGCGCGCCGGAGTTGCCCGCCACGTCGGATGTAAAGTCAGAACCAGCCCCACTCCACTCTACCGGCTGGCCATCGCCGCACAACCGATGGAAAGCCTGACGGGTCAACGTGTGCAGTTTCAGGGTCACAATTCACAAAAAAAACCGCCCGTCAGCAATTCCTGACCCGAGCGGCCTGTAAGTTCCCTGCAGCAACTAAACCCCGAACGTGTAAGAAGTCTGCCGGCGCATTCCGCCGGGACTTCCTCCGCCTAATGCAGCTCCTCTCCAGCGGTGGTCATCACCAGCTTGCCGTGTTTGACCCCTTTGACCCCGATCAGTTCGTCGGCGATTTTTTTCACCTCCCGCGCCTTGCCGCGCACCACGAGCACTTCCAGGCAGTTGTGGGCATCCAGGTGGACATGGAGCGCGGAGATGATCTCGTTGTGGTGGGTATGCTGCTGTTCGGTAAGCTTGTCGGAAAGGTCCCGCACGTGGTGGTTGTAGACCAGGGTAACGGTCCCCACGGTCTCTTCCTCCCCGCCTTCCCATTTCAGCTCCACCAGGGCAGCGCGGATCAGGTCGCGGATCGCCTCGGAGCGGTTCATATACCCCTTCAGTTCGATTAGGCGGTCGAAGCTGTCGAGCAGTTTGTCGTCAATGGAAATACCGAACCTGATGGTCTCACCCATAACTTCTCCTCCTTTTTCCCCTTTCAGCCCTTGGCCTTTCTTGCATATTTCCAGGTATACGCCAGGATGAAGAAAATAAAATTGACTATTACGATGAACCCGCCGGTTGGCAGGTTCAGGACGAATGAGCCGAATATCCCGATCGTCACGGAAATCGTGGCGAAACAGCAGGAAGCGATAATGGTGGTCTTGAAGCTGCGGGCAATCTGCAGTGCCGTTACCGCTGGGAGTATCAGCAGGGCGGAAATGAGCATGATGCCGACCACCTTCATGGCAAGCACGACGGTCAGGGAGGTCATCAGCACCAGAACGGTATTGATCGCCGCCGTGCGGATACCGGAGCATTTGGCCAGGTCTTCATCGAAGGTTATGGCAAAGAGGTCGCGATAAAAAAAAGCGATTGCCAGCATGACGACGACGAAGAGCACCGCGGCAATTATCATGTCCGAGTCGCCGACCGCCAGGATATTGCCGAACAGGTAGCTGAACAGGTCCACGTTGAAGCCGCCGGCGACACTTGCCAGGAGGATGCCGCAGGCGATGCCGAGCGATGAAACGATGCCGATGGCGGCGTCACCGTAGATCCGCGCCTTCTCCGTTAGCTTGAGTATACCCAGGGAGGAGAGCATCACCAGGGGAATCGCGGCAACCGTTACGTAAACAGGATTGATTCCCATGATCAGCGACACCGCTACGCTGCCGAAGGTCACATGGGCGAGGCCGTCTCCGATCAGGGAGAGGCGCCGGAGCACCAGAAACACGCCGAGGACCGAGCAGAGCACAGCGATCAGGGTCCCTGCGATCAGCGCCCGCTGGATAAAACCGTAACTTAGTATTTCGGCGATTGCCATGTATCCCTCAATGCCTGTGACAGATCAGATGCTGCGCATACTCGCCGAACAGGTTAGTCATTTCCGTGGAGTGGCAGAAATCGTCGAACGTGCCGTTAAAAATTATCTCCTTGTCCACATAGATGAAGCGTGACGCATAGGTGCCGATGCTCGATGTGTCGTGGGTTACCAGGATGACCGTGGTCCCGTTATCCCTGTTGAGATCCCGGAGAAGGGTGTAGAATTTGTCCCTTGTCTCCGGATCGAGTGCGGTTGTCGGTTCATCGAGGATCAGAAGCTCCGGGCCGCCCACTATTGAGCGCGCCAGCAGGACCCGCTGCTGCTGTCCGCCGGACAGCTCGCCGATTATCCGTTTCCTTAGATCGGTTATCCCCATGAACTCCAGGGTCTTCTCCACCGCCTGGCGGTCCTCCCTGGTAAGTTTTCTCGGCAGCTGTTTGCCGGCCAGAAGGCCGAGTCCGACAATCTCTTCGACGGTTGCCGGGAAGTTGGGATTGAAAAATCTGAGCCGCTGGGGGAGATAGCCGATGCGTCGCCACTCCGTAAAACTCGCCAGCGGTGTGCCGAACAGGGCGATATTCCCCCGCTCGCCCCCCACAAGACCCAGTGCAGCCTTGATCAACGTGCTTTTCCCGGAACCGTTCGGGCCGACTATACCGACATAGTCACCGGCGGCAACCCGGAACGAGATCTGCCTCAGCACCTCCGCGGCGTTGTACCTGACCCAGAGCCCCTCGATGTTCAGCAGTTCTAACGGCATTGCGCTTCCCCTGTGTGCCGATCTGCCCCGGTGACCTTGCCCTTTGCACAACAGTTCCGGCAGAGGCCGTTTACCTGAAGAATATGGGACACCACCTTCCCCCTGACCTGATTGTTGATCTCTTCTTCAAGCCCTTCCACCGAGCAGATATGCAGGTCACTGACCTTGCGGCAGGAGAGGCAGATGAAATGGTGGTGATGATTGCTGTTCGGACAGAAATAGTAGTAGAGTTGCCGGTTCGGATGGATGATCTTGCTTACGATCCCTCCGGCCGCAAGTTCATCCAGATTGCGGTAAACGGTAGGAAGGCCTATGCTGGCGAACTGCTCCTGCAGCTTCTGGCGGACCTCTTCGGGGCTGACGTAGGTGCCGGTCCGGGCCAGGAAATCGAGAATGGCCAGCCGCTTCGGGGTGACCTTGAGTTGCAGTTCTTTCAACATCTGGGGGTAATCATGCGCCATAAGGGAAGTTTCGACTGTAATTGGATTTAGAGTGGTATTAAATGGAAATCATTTCGATTTTTCATAGTAGCCGTATTTCTTCGGTTGTCAAGGGGAAATGCAGCCCGAAACAGTCCGGCAAGGATTTTGGGCCATGGCTCGGTCAAGTCGAATCTGCCGGATTTGCCAGGGAATATATACCGCGCCGAACCGCTGGAAACCGCTGCCCAAACCCGCAGCTTAAAAAGTGCGGGAAAAAATCTATGAAGAGAGGGAGGGGTGAGATTCCAAGGGAAAGGGGTTAGCGGAGGGGAAAAACACGAGAGTGGTCATTGACAGTGGAGAGTTGCGGCAACCGTTTTACATTGAATCTGCCACGATAATGACCTCCGAGGTTTCTAAAATGTAAAAATCAAATCTTCACCTTCCAGACAATTTCCGACGAAGTAAGGAGTTCGAGTCCGGTTTGGCTCCTCAGCGCGGACAAAACTGGGCACTGGCAAGAGCAGATATTTTTGTAACGGCGCTTCGGCTGACCGGCCAGCCTTTTGGGCCGGTAGTGCCAATGGAAACTTAGCTTTTATCGATTAGTACTCCTCAAAAATCTGCGGCTATCCGCTAGTAGGGGTAACCCCTATAAGGTCAGGCAAAAAGATAATTTTTCGGAACTACGGTGATACCGTCCGAGACCTTGAAACCCCGCGCCTCGTCCTCTTCCCTGGAATATCCTATCCGGGTGAAAGGGGGGACCTGCACGTTTTTGTCGATTATCGTTCTCCTTATCTTTGCCCCTTCTCCGATCTTGACCCCCGCGAAAATGACGCTTTCAAGGACCTGAGCTCCCCTTTCGACGCGGACCCACTGGCAGAGCACGGAGTTGCTTAATTCCGCCTCGGTGACAATGCATCCGCCGCTCATGATTGAATTATCCATCAACGTTTGCCTGAATACACATTTTGCCGGTGGAGTAAAGTCGGGCGTTGTCCTTAAGGGCCAAAGTTCATTGTACAGGTTCAGTTCAGGCTTGATGCTCACCAGGTCCATGTTGGCTTCCCAGTACGATCTGATGGTACCGACATCCCGCCAATACATCTGCTCCTCGCCCGGAACTTTATTTCCGGCGAAATCATAGGCAAAGAGCCTTAAGCCCTTTCCCAGCATGAACGGGATTACATCCTTGCCAAAATCGTGCGTTGATCCTTCTGTTTTTGCATCTTCATGAAGGATTTCGGTCAAGGTGGAGATATTGGCAAGATAATTCCCCATGGAGGTAAGGCAGAAACCGGGCTTCCCGGGGATCTCTTTCGGATGTTCGGGTTTTTCCTCAAATCCTATCACCCGATTTTCTTCGTCGATCTCGAGGATGCCAAACCGGCCCGCATCTTCAGCCCCTATGACCATGGTGGAAATCGTGAAATCCGCGCATCTTTCCTGATGGAACCGGTCTAACTGACTTACATCCATCTTGAAGATATGATCACCGGAGAATATTGCCACTCTCTTGTATTGGGGATTATCCACAAAAATATTGAGGTTCTGGTAAACCGCATCCGCGGTGCTTTTATACCACTCTTCACTGACCCTCTTCTGGGCCGGTATCGCCTGGACATAAAAATTGTAGACGGGAACGGAAGG
>JBGPID010000270.1:0-4484 GCA_041484725.1 Geobacteraceae bacterium
ACTATCGTGATTCCGATGCGGTTCGCATAGGCGAGCATCCCCTTCAGCGCGGGAATCGCCTCACCGCCATAAGTATCCCCGTCATCACCGTCTGTGCCGTGGAAGACGTAGATATTGTAATCCCTGGCCAGGTTCTCTCGCGCCACGATCTCGTTCACCAGCCGGTAAGCGGCGGAGACCTTCGTCCCTCCCGCTACCTTCGAATTGAAGTAGGTATAGAAGTCGGGTACCTCCTTTGCTTCGACGTCATGAAGGATGAAGCGGGTCTCCACCTGCTTGGCGTACTGGTAGAGAAGCCAGCTGTAGATGAGGACATGCTGGGACGTCACCAGATCGGTCGCCTTTCCTTCCATGGAGCCGGAATAGTCCCGCAGGAAGAATACCATGGCCTGGGATTCGTAGTCGAGTTCCTGGGAGAGGATACGGTAAATCCTGTCAGCCGGAGCGATGATCAGGCGGGATGTATCGATGTCGTCCAGGTCGGGGATATTACCAAGGGCGATGTTGGTCTCAAGGACCTTGCGCAGGGTTGCCTTCTTGTCGAGGAGCTGGCCGAAACCGCGGTGGCGGTCGGTCAGATCGAAACTGTAGCGAACAAGGGCGCTCTTTTTCCCTTTCTCCTTCAGGTTGGGGAGCGCAAATTTCTCCGTCAGGATCTTCCCCAGGTCATAGGCGGTCGACTCCAGATCCCGTGACTCGCCCTCACCGGAGCCGGCCCCTCCGCCGCCATCCTCCCCCTCGGGACGTACCGGCTGTTCGCCGATCACCTCCCCTTCTTCTCCCGCACCGCTCCCGCCGGACGAATCCTCCCCTGACGGCTGTCGAACCCGGTCATGGATGAACTTCTCTTCCACCGTAGTTGGAACGATAACGAAACATTCCTTCCCCCCCCTCCCCGGCCTGATCATCCGCCCGATACGGATCTTGCGCGGGAAGCCGTCCTTTTCCCTCTGCCGGTCCCGTTCGATGAGTTCGTCCAGGGAGCGTATCCCGGCGGTATACACCCCCTCTCGTGAGGGGTCTTCCTGGAGCTCGGCCAGGTCACCGCTTCCGTAAAAGGGATGAGGGTCGGTGGCAACACATGGAAGAGGAACCTCATGGCTCCCGTCACCGCGAAGCTCCGCCAACAGCCGCGCCTCCTTTTCGGGGAGGATGCCTTGCTTTTTTTTGCTGTTTAAATACTCCAATAGGTCTTTTTCTTCGTCCATGAATCTGCCTGTAATCACGGGAAACGCGATTTTTGCGTCAGATCAAGGCTGTCGAGCGTTTGCGCGGAGGCGTAGCTTAGCTCAAGCCACACAAGCAGGCGCGAAGACTTACGCAGAGCTGGCGCAAAAGGCGCGTTTCCCTACACTTCGTCTTCCTGGGTGCAGAAATACTCTATAGTCTTCTGCGCGCAGGTCCTGCAATACCCGAGCTTCTTCAGCATGGTGTCGATCATCCGGTCGTAGAGTTTCTGGTTCTCCTCGTTGGTACGGTTGGCCAGTGCCCCGATCAGGCTCCCCGCTCCGGCGATGTCGCTCTTCAGCCGGACGTCGGTGACCGACTTGACCAGATCCAGGTTGTCCATGAAGTCATAGGAAGGCTCGATGGATATCTTCTGACCGTAGATCTTCCTGATGGAGGTGCGGAAGGACTCCTGCTGCTCCTCCGTTTTCAGTCCCAGCCGCTCCTCGATGTTGCGCACATAGCGCTCGTCGATCTTCAGCGCCTTGAGCTGCCCGGTCTGGGGGTCCTTGTACTTCCAGAGCTTGTCGGGACCCACGTTTTCCGCATCGATGCCGATGATCATGTTCACATAATTCATGACGTCGCGGCGGATGGCGTACGGTTCATCCATGTAAGCGTTGAACATCTCGGTCATGATCCGTTCCCGGTAGAGCCCCTTGGCGATCTTCAGGTCGTCAAGATACTTGGCCCGGTCGGCGGCGTCGGTCACGTAGTCGAGAATCACCCTTTCGAGCGCCCGGAATACGTCGTGGGCCACCATGCAGCGTCCCTCATTGGTCTCCGAGCTCTCGGACAGCACCTGCATGGTCCGGCCCAGATTCCTCTGGCCGATCCCCTTCTGGCCGAAACGCCTGGTGATATCCGGATCCTGGTTGAGGAGATCGATCACCTCCGCCAGGGTCTTCACACTCTTCTCCCCCGCCACCTCGCCGGCCGCGAGCTTCAGGGTCTCCACCGGGGTGAGCTTCTCCGAGCGGGGGAGACGCGTCAGGACCACTGCCACACTCGTCGCGTAATTCAGGTTCGGGTCGATATGCAGATCCTCGCGGGTAAGGGTCGTTTTCGTCTCGCCGCCGACGGCATAGGCGGTGAGCTGCTCCTGCATCCGGTAGTGGGTGTTGTGGGAGACGTAGCAGATCCGGCAGCGGTCGATGATCGGGGCCTCCTCCTTCTCCGACAGGTAGCGGTTGAACTCCGAGTTGTTGCTGGTGGCGACGATGAGGGTGTCGATGGGCCACTTGTAGCCGTCGATCTCGACCACCCGGTTCTGGATCACCCCGAGATAGACCTGGACCAGGTCCTTCTTGTTCTTGTAGATCTCGTCGACAAAGTGGATCCCGCCCCCCGCCACCCGGGCAAGCGCCCCGCGCCGCAGATCGAAACGGTAAGGATTGTTGGTATCGGTGATGTGGATAAGACGCTGGATCGATTCCTCTCCGAGAAGATCAACGGCCGACGAGGTGATCTTGTCCTTCGCCGGATACTTGCCGGTCACCGTGCCCAGGCTCTCGGTGAGGGGAACCGGGATGATCTCCACGGAGTTGAGCATCTCATCCATATCCCCTCCGGAAAATTTCCGGATATCGTCCCACATATAAGCGCTGCACGCGCCAAGGGGGCGGTAGCTGTCGAAGAGTTTCTCGATCTCCTTGTCGGTGAAACCGATCCGCTCGGAGAGGAACCGTTTGTTATCGTCCGGATCGGGGAAGAGATTCATGGCGAGGACCATCGGGTCCTCATAGGTCTGGGACTCGATGACGCCGATCTTCCCATAGGTGCCGAGCCGCTCCATGCCGACCAGGCGGTAGGTATAGCGCCTGTTTCCTTCTTGGGCAATGAACTGACGGTATTTGCCGCAGAGGTATTCAACGAAGAAGGTCTTGCCGTTCCCCGGCTCACCTACCAGGACAAAGGCCATCTCCTTGGAGGAGCCCCCCTCGGCCGCGTCCTTGACGAAGGAAACGAAGCTGTTGATCTCGTCGTACATCCCCACCGGATGCTTTTTCCCGGTTCGGAAAATATTAAAATCATACGTCGTCCTGCTGTTTACCGTGACTTTTTCGATACCCCCTTCGAAGATCATCCTTGTTACTGCCTCGAAGGCGTTCTCAAAACGTCGCGTCCCATCTTTCACCGCGCTCAGGTGCTGCTGGAGTGTGCCGATATCGCTGTTGCCCATCGTTTCCTCCCTTTCATGGCAAAAAGGTTGTCATGACTCTTTAATGGATATTATTGCGTATTTTTTATTTTATTCAAGGGGACGAAGAGGGTTTTTGTCTGGTAGGGAGAGAATTAAATTATTTACGGGGGTTTTGATTTGTTTTTTGAGATTTGTTCGAGATTTAGGATTTGGTTATTGGAAACTGGCTTTCCCTTCTATTCCACCATATACTCTTTTCCACCGACTTTTATCCGGTCGCCTGGGTAGAGTTTCCTCCCCCGGCGCAGCTCTGTTTCGCCGTTCACCAGGACCTTCCCCTCCATGATGATGAACTTCGCCTCGCCGCCGGATGAGGAGGCATTGACCGCCTTCAGGAAGCTGTCGAGCTTGATGTAGGGAGTGTCTATTTTCATGGGTGTAACCTTTCCCTGGTTGCATTTTCCGGGCAGTTTATGCTAAGAAAGACAAAAAGCAAAGGAGTAAATCACATCATGGTCACTACATCGGATTTCAAGCGGGGCATTGTCATACAGATCGACGGCGCCCCATGCCTGATCATAGACGTTACCTTCCAGTCGCCGACGGCGCGGGGCTCGAACACCATGGTAAAGACGAGGTACCGCAACCTCATCACCGGCCAGGTGCTCGACAAGACCTTCCGCTCCGGCGACAAGGTCGAAGAGGCGGACTTCGAAAGGCACAAGGGGCAATTCCTATACTCCGACGGCGAAATAGGGATCTTCATGGACCTGGAGAGCTACGAGCAGTTCGAGCAGGAAGCGGAGGGGTTCGCGCTGATCGCAGGGTACCTTGTTGAAGGGGCTGAGGTTCAACTGGGGCTTTTCCAGGGGAGAATGGTCAATATTGATCTCCCCCTGACCGTGGAGCTGAACGTGGTCGAAACCGCACCTGTCATGAAAAACGCCACCGCCACCGCCCAGACCAAAGAGGCGGTGCTGGAGACCGGCCTTAAGATTCAGGTCCCTCCCTACCTGGAGGTGGGGGACCGGGTGAAGGTGGATACCCGCGATGGCCGGTTCATTTCCAGGGCGTAACCCGAGACCGGGGACCAGGGAGCGGAGAGTGGTAAAAC
>JBGPID010000271.1:0-4469 GCA_041484725.1 Geobacteraceae bacterium
CCCACAGAACGGGGTATTCCGGCTTCTTTCATAACCAGGCAAAGGCAAAGTGCTTTGAGCGTATCGGAATTCAGTCAGCCATCCGCGGGATTGCGCTGCACTGCGCTTTGGACCGCTCTAGCTCATGCCAGCGCCGCGCCGAGTCAATATCCCGCATGACCCCCCCCACGTCGGCCGGAGTGCCGCTATGCTCGAAGCGACCCGTCAGTTCAGTCAAGGGGCTGAGCTTGCCGTTGGCGTAAAGCTTCCAGATCTCCTTGCCGTAGTCGGTTGTCAAAAGTTCGGGGGCAGAACGGCCGAAGAAGGCGGTTATGTTTGCGACGTCCCGCTCGAGCATCCTCCAGGCGTTGTTGTTCCCCGCGGCGTCAACGGCTTGTGGCAGGTCGATGATGACCAGCCCGTCGCTGCCGACGAGCACGTTGTACTCGGACAGGTCACCATGGATGAGCCCGGCGCAGAGCATGAGAGCAATCTGTGCGATCATCAGACGGTGATATTCGCGGGCCTGCGCCTTCGTCAGCTTCAGATCGTTGAGCCTCGGCGCAGGGTCGCCATTAGCGTCGACCACCAGCTCCATCAGCAGCACCCCGCCGACGCAACTGAAGATCTGCGGCACGCGCACTCCGGCTTCGGCAAGGCGCTGCAAGGCGACCACTTCGGCGTTCTGCCAGGCCTCCTCCTTCTCTTCCCGGCCATACCTGGTGTTCTTCTCCATGGCGCGCGCCTGGCGGCTGTTCCTCCCCTTGCGCCCTTCCTTGTACTCGGCTTGCTGCCTGAAGCTCCGTTTGCCGGCTTCCTTATACACCTTGGCGCAGCAGATCTCTCCCTTGGATTGAACCACGTAGACATCCGCTTCCTTACCGCTCATGAGCTGGCAGAGGACCTCGTCGACGAGGCCGTTGTAGACTAACATTTCAAAGCTTTTTGGAATTTTCATATACTTTCTTATTTCCTGTTCTGGAGCGTGAGGGAACCATTTCCGGACTTTTTTCATCGAGGTCCCGATGCCGGGACCCGAACAGCATTAACTTTTCATAGCTGACTTTACACTGTTGTCAGATTTATAGATAGTTAATCCTTAAGCGGAGCTTTCGCGCTCCCCTGTTACTCTGACTCGGGCTTATACGTTCCATATTCCGATTTATCATTGATTCCGTCTGTCATCCCTGCCAGCTTACCTTATCACGAACCCCGTCGGGACTGCGGGAGGGGTCCTGTCGGGAGCGGATACGCCGGTATTGACCTGAAACACGTGAATCAGCGGCAACACACTGTACCCGAAACTATCGGCGCCGAACTGCACCAGATACAGTAATATGTTGCTCTCATCGTAGGCTGCCGCCCCCGTTAGTCCGCAACTCATCTCCGGCGTCGGCAGGGGAAACGACCATACGGCATAAGGCGCTATCTCCCATGGTTTTTTCACCCCTTTTTCACGGAAATGAAATCGTATACATCATACGCCCAGACGTAATTTGAATTTGTTGGCGTTTCCCGTGAGGGGTTGGCCATTAGCGCCGATGTAGTCCAGATTCCCTTCCGTTATATCCGCAAGGTTCTGCATTAATGTTGCGGTATTAATGCTGTCGATATCTGAAGTTTTGACAGGAGCTGGAATGCTTATTTCCGCTACCAGCTGGTCCCAATCATGTACGACGATAAAGAGGGAATTATGCGCCGGATAATAGGCTATTGCAGCCCCCCCATAGTTGAGCCCGTGGTATAGCGGGCCGCCCAGATCCCCTTGCGGCACGCGAAAAGCGCCCAGATAAGTAAAGTCGTTCGGCAACAGAAGCTTGTCCGCGGCATGGCGCGCTGAAAATCAAGTAAGACGGCTGTCAGCAGAAAGAGCGTGAACGCTCTTTTCATGGGCTTCATAGATCAGGCCTCGTTGACATCAGTGCAGAGTCAGGCCGGTCGGCACGGCGGGAGGCGTGGTGTCGATGGAAGCATTGAAGCTTTTGATGGCATCGACGACAGCCTGACTGAAAAGGGGGCCGATTGTCTGGTTTGCCAGCTGGTTCGGATGGGAATCCGTACCGGTGTGGCTCCCTTCGTATGCGTATTTGAGAAAATTGTCGTTCCCAGCGGCAAGTCCCCAGAAGTCGAAGATAAATATGTTGCCATGCCGCTTGGCGTCCTCTGTCAAGAAATCATTTTTCACCCAGTCGACAAACTGTTTTGCCCGTCCGGCGTTGGCAGCCGTGGTTGCGTTCCTGTGCAGCGGCGCCAGGGTCCAGACGATAAAGATGGTTTGCGGATACTGATCCATCAGATCCCTGAGTGCCCGATACTGGAGTTTGTAATTTTCCAGTGATTTCCTATCTGACCCGACGTCGGGCGAACCCGTGTCGGCAAGCACGTCAGCTCCGGGGAAACAGTGCTTGAAAATAATCACGTCGAATTTCTGAGTCAGCGTATTCAGACACTCGATATTTACGTTGTCCGAACTGCACACTCCATGCAACCAGAGGTTCCAGTAATCATAGGGATAATTCGCCCAGGGGTAAGGGGAATCGGGATAGGAACGTTCATTCATCCCGTACGATGTCCCGTGTGCGCTGTTGTAAGCGGCAAACCAGCCGGGGACATCCCCCCCGGAGTAAACTCCCCACCCTGTCGAGTGATGGAGAAATATGATCTTTTCATCCCCGGCAGCATGCACCGGAGCCGCCACCCCAAAACAACATACAATAGATGTGAGGAACAAAACGCTGCGCAGCAGTCCTTTCATTGATTCATCCCCCCTGTTTCCCCGAAAACAACCCAGAAATCAGAAATTCGGTTTCAGGTGCTGTTCCGTTATCAGTCGAGCGGTCTAATGTGCCCTCATGTCCGTCATTGCGGCGCAAGGATGCATGAGGCGGCTTCAACATCGGGTTGTTGTTGCTACCTATTCACCGTAACCGTTACTGCAGACTCCCCCACATTCCCTGCCCTGTCGTAGGCCTTGGCGGTAAGGGTGTTCGTGCTGCCATTTGCAGCATTTCCAGTATTCCAACTGTAGCTGTAAGGAGCAACCATATCTGTCTTTTTGAGAACGTTGTTCACGTAAAACTCGACCTTCGTCACCCGCACATTGTCCGTGGCCCTTGCTCTGACAGTAACGATCCCCTTAACGGTTGAAGCGTCCAGCGGAGAGGTTATGTTTACAACCGGCGATGTTTTGTCGTTGTTTACCTTCACCGTTACGTCAGTTGACTGGCTGAAATTGTTGGCAGCGTCATAGGCCTTTGCATAGATGGTGCACGGACCGTTGTCAACAGCTGTGCTGTCCCATTTATAGCTGTAAGGCGGGCCATAAACCGTCACCTTGAGAACATTGTTCACATAGAATTCGACATTTGTAACACCGCGATTGTCAGTGGCCCTGGCAGTAACCTTAACTGTCCCGCGCACGACGGAATTTTTGACTGGTGAAGTAAGCGAAACCTTCGGTGCGACCGACTCCTTGATGCTGACCGGCAGGGCGTAGCCGCTTTCATTCCCGGACGAATCGTAGGCGGTTACCGTAAAAGACCAATCGCGGGCCGGGTTCAGATTGTGCAAGGCAGCGGAACTCTGCAAGCCGACATCGATGGGGGAGTTTCCTTCGGCGGCCCCGGTACCGTTGAAGGGTGGCGTGGATGAGTCCGCCTTGTAATAAACCTTGTAGCCGGCGAGGTCATCTTCCGTGTTCGGGTTCCATTGAAGGTTTACATCGACCGCCAGGCACTGGACGTTTGAGCCGAGTGAAATAAGCACGGTCAGGATCAGGGCAAGGATACATCTGGACTCTCGCTTTAAAACCTTCTTTTCACCATTCATTCTGCTCTCCTTTCGCAAAAAAAGGCGGGTCCCGAAATCTTCCGTCAAGATATTTCGGCGACCTGGCTGTCTCGGTGAGACCCTTTGGGCTTTCCGTCCCATCCTCGCGGATGGTTTAGTATTATCGTCTACCTAATTCATAATCTATTTATTTCCCCGCAAATGTGCGAATCGCCAGGGCAGCGGCTCCGATTACTCCTGCATCTGTACGCAGACCGGCAGGCAGTACGATGAGGGAAGCACAGGCCGCTGCCAGGGCCTGCCCGCGCACACCCTTATCGATCCGGCCGATCAGTTCGGGCACCCCCATAATCACCCCTCCCCCCAGGATAAGCCGGCAGGGATTGAAGGCATTGATCAGAGTGCTTGCACCCGCAATCAGGGCACTTGCAGCCCGGTCCATCAATTGCCGCGCCATGGGGTCCCCTCCCCTCACGGCTCGGGCTACTGTCGCAACGTTGATCTCCTCGATGAACCCCCCGGCCATTTCCAGGATAAGTCTGCCGCCGTCCGGATCGGCTGCAACGGTTTCCCGCGCCAACTGGGTGATTGCCCATCCACCAGCCAGCGCTTCCAGGCATCCGCGGTTGCCGCAACTGCATGGAGGGCCATTCATATCAACGGTGATGTGCCCCACCTCGCCGGCGGTGTTGTTGCAGCCG
>JBGPID010000272.1:0-4468 GCA_041484725.1 Geobacteraceae bacterium
CTCACCCCGCCGGTGGCGACGACCGAACTGAAAATTTGCCGTGAATTTTTTGCAAGCAAGGAGCGCTGCATCTTCTGCGACCTGATCAATTTCGAACTTGCCAGTGGTGACCGGGTGGTAAGGGAGTTTGCCAACTATGTGATCCTTACTCCCTATGCCGCCTGTTTTCCGTTCGAACTGAGGCTATATCCGAAGCGGCATTCCCATGACTTCGCCCTGATGAATGACAACGAGCTGGCGGAGTTGGCCGTGGCCATGAAAGATATGCTGTGCCGATTGAAGGGGGTTCTGAAGAACCCTCCCTACAATTTTATTCTCCATACCGCTCCTCCCCTGCAACAGCGGCTGGGAAAACCGGAATACTGGGGGTCCATCGAGTTTGACTACCACTGGCATATAGAACTGGTGCCGAGACTGACCCAGATTGCCGGCTTCGAATGGGGGACCGGTTTTTACATCAATCCCACTTCACCTGAGGATGCAGCGGTTTTTCTCAGAGAAGCGGAAGTATAGAAGCAGGTAGAGGTAAAGGTAGAGGTAGAGGTAGAGAGAAAATCCTTTTCTTTACCTTTGCCTCTACCTTTACCTGATTTTGTGAGAGGTTTACGCATGAAGATTCTATTTGTTGCTTCCGAAGTCGCGCCTTTTGCAAAAACCGGCGGACTGGCGGATGTTACCGGTTCATTGCCGCAGGAGTTGAAGCGGATGGGGCATGATGTCAGGATTATCATGCCTTTTTACAAAACCGTGGCAAAGGGGGAGTTCCTCATCAGAAAAATACGGAAAAGCCTGGAGGTTCCTCTCGGCGATTCAGTGCAAAAAGGGTTTCTGCGCCAGACTTTACTTGCCGACATACCGGTCTATCTGTTGGAGAACAGGGAGTATTTCCACCGGGAGCAGCTATACGGCGCCCCGGCTGCTGATTATCCCGACAATCCCCAGCGGTTTGCATTTTTTTGCAGGGGAGTGCTGGAAGCCCTGAAAAGAATGGATTATCGACCCGAGGTGCTCCATTGCCATGACTGGCAGACCGCCCTCATTCCTCTGCTGCTCAAATATGAGTATGCCGACGACCCGTTCTTTGCCGAAATGGCCGTCATCTTTACCATTCACAACCTGGCCTATCAGGGGCTTTTCCCTGTCGCCTCTCTGGTTGCGATGGGACTGGATCGCTCGTACTTCACAATTGACAAACTGGAATTTTACGGTAACGTGAACCTGATGAAAGGGGGCATATTGACGGCCGACCTGATAAATACCGTTTCAGAGACCTACTGTGCGGAAATATTGACTGCTGAGCAGGGGTGCGGTCTGGATGGAGTCCTTCTCACCCGCCGGGATGCCCTGAGCGGAATACTAAACGGTATCGAACATTCCGAATGGGACCCGGCAACCGACCGGGAAATATCCAGGAATTATAGCGCCTCCGCGCTGGCCGGGAAAGCAGCCAATAAGAAGGCTCTGCAAAAGCTGTTGGGACTGGAGCAGAATGCAGATATTCCGCTCGTGGGGATGGTTTCCCGGATGATAGTACAGAAAGGGTTTGATCTGATAGAGCAACTTCTGCCCGATTTTGCGGCGGGAGAACTGCAACTGGTAGTGATCGGCTCCGGGGATGCAAAATATGTCAGATTGTTCAATGACATCCGCGCGCAGGGCGCCGGTAATATCGTGCTGTATGAGGGATTTGACCCGGCACTGGCGAGGAAAGTTTATGCCGGCAGCGATATCTTTCTCATGCCTTCCCACTTTGAGCCGTGCGGCCTGGGACAACTGATAGCCCTTCGTTACGGGTCTGTGCCGGTGGTAAGGAAAACCGGGGGGCTCAAGGATACCGTTGTTGATGAAAAGGAGAATGGTAAAGAGGCGACCGGCTACTCTTTTGACGAGTATACGGCATCCGCCCTGTGGGATGCTCTTATGCGCGCTCTGAAAGCCTATCGCAACAAGGAGAGATGGAGGAAAATCGTGCGCAACGGAATGAACAGTGATTTTTCGTGGCAGCGGTCCGCAGCAAAATACGAAGAGCTTTATCGCCGCGGTGTGGCAAAAAAAGGGGTTGAGAAATGGTTGAGGAAAAAACCGAACTCGATGAAATGAGCAGGGAGATCAGAAAAATTATTTCCGAAAATAAAAAGTTCCTCGACAGGATCATGGATGAGGAATTTGAGCCGGATGAGGAGAGTGATGAGGAGGCCGGGACGGTCGTAGAGTTATAAACCTAAAACGGCATTTACTCGCATAAAATCGCAAATGCCGCACCCGGCCGCCGCAGCCAAGTCTGCTTTGGCGGAGGTGGCCTGTAGCGCAATGGCGCACAAGCGCGTTCTTGGCGTGCTTTGCGCGAAACTGCTTTTTCTGGGATAAGATGGAAAACCCCCGCGAAGATTACCCGCGGGGGTTTTGTTTTGCGGAGAATTGGCGCCTTCCCCGGGTCACCGTTTCACATCTTCGGCCCCGCCCCCCCCAGGAATATCCTGTCCTCCGGCCATGTGGCAATCGCTGCAGTTGGTTTTGACGAGTTCGTCACCGATATCCACCGGATGTACGAAATTATTCACCTGGGTCCCCGGCGGGATGTTTTCCTGCTTCTGGCCGATGACGGTATGGCAGAGGTTACAATCCTTGGAAATGATCCTCCCGTCACGGCTCTTATGTTTCCCGTCGTGGCAGCGGAAGCAACCGGGAGAATAGAAGTGGCCTATGTGATTGGGATAGGTATTCCAGGAGACCTTCATGTGGGGGAAGAAGTTCCGGGAATAGATCCCCTGCACCTCCACAACGGTTTTCTTTATGGCAACGTCCTTCTCTTTCGCCTCTTTCGGATAATTTTTGGCATAATAACCGGGAATACCGGCGGCGACGGCAGCCATAGCTTCTTCGGTGGATTTATATGGCCTTGAGAGGATCTCCACCGCTACCTTTTTGATGTAAGGAAGGGACTGGTCGATACGGCCCGATACGAACATTTCATCCATCTCCTGACCTGGGGAGTGATAGATGTGGGTGGGCCGGTTATGGCAGTCAATACAGTCCATCCGTCTCTTCTCCCCATTGGCGATTTCCGTTCCGGTCAGGGGATTTTCCCTGTTCATGTATTCGGTTATTCTGCCGTCTTTCTCTTTGACGGCGATGTATGGGATATCGAAGCGTTTGGGGTCCCTGGCAATATATCGGACCTCGGTCCCGATGTGCCAGTGAATGCCTTTGGCATTGGGGGTCTTGGGGCTGCCGCCGATCTTGATCAGCATGTTGATCTCCCGAGGGGTGTTTGCCTCATTGGGAGCGTAGTGGTAAAACACCTTCTGCCGGCCGGTGTAGAACTTCTCGGGCCAGTGGCACTGTTCGCAGGTGTCGCGGGCCGGGCGCAGACTTTCGATAGGGGTTGCTATGGGCGTGGGATATACGTGGGCCAGGACCGCATAGACCTGATACAGACCGGAGATCTTGGCCTTGACATACCAGGCGGCGCCGGGGCCGACATGACATTCGACGCATTTCACCTTGGCGTGGGGAGAATTACTCCAGGCGGTGTGTTCCGGTTCCATGACCGAGTGGCAGAGCTCGCCGCAGAAGGTGGTCGATTCCGTAAACTCGAACCCCCTTATCGAGGCTATGGAGACGATAAGCACAAAGAGGACAGAGGCGACGATGAAAAAGATGAAGACATACCGTTTATGCGGGTCATTGAGGTCGATGCGGGGAAAAGGGAGTATTCCGGCCACCCCTTTGAGTCGCCGCTCCTTCCTCACCCGCAGTGCCCCGACCGGAATCAGTACAAGGCCGGCAATCAGCATGCCGGGGAAGAGGAAGTAGGTCATCAGGCCTAGGTAAGGTTTTTCTATCCCGGTAATGGTTTCATAAGCCAGGAAGACGATAATCAGGCCGGTTGCAACCACCGCCAGAACCATGCCGATAAGGCTCAAGATATTGAAAAAATACCCTATGAAGTTGCTTTTTTGTTTCAACATACCCTCTCCCTACCGGAATAATTGGAATTTTATATTAGATTATGTTTATAGATCAGATGGTTGCCAAACTCGATCAATTTACAATGGTGTCCATGGTTTTGTCAAACCAAAAATTAATGAGAACCCGAGGTAGTCTTGTTATTGAGAGGTGATTTTATTGCGAATGGATTAAAAATCGGTAAAGACGAGCGATAAACTGGCCAGACTATGGGTATGCACCTTGTTTATGCATCTGCAGCTACGGGGAGTGTTATTATAAATAAGCCATCATACCTTGTCTTGTGATGATTATGAAGGCGGTTTTGAAACGATGAGCCTCTGCAAGCGATGCTTTACCATGAGACCCGTCTCCGTCCTGCGGATGGGGACAGGTCTCACGGCATCTTTCTTCACCTGGGCAACGGGGTTTTTGTCAGGCAGGCTCGAACATATCCTTGCCCACTCCGCACACGGGACACATCCAGTCTTCCGGGATTTCCTCGAATGGGGTGCCCGGA
>JBGPID010000273.1:0-4464 GCA_041484725.1 Geobacteraceae bacterium
ACCATCGTGACAGATGAAGGCTCCCCCTGTCGGTTATATGTCATGAAGACCCAGCGCTTCGGTATCTTCTTCGATTCAAGTCATATACAAATCTGCTGATAGAATACCATATAAAAATTATTTAAATATTGCGTTCTTGCAAAATAAATAATGTTCTGTTATATGAGACATTCCGTTTCCTAATGAGAAGGGACCCTTATGGTTATGGATTGTTCATTCAATACGAAATCACCTTCAAGTGCCGACTCTGTCGGCTTCGTCGTCGGCTTTGCATGTTGCGCTCCTGCATACGCCCGCATCTCCTCATCTTCGCCGCCTGGTTATCATCTGTATCCCGGCATTGTAAGTTGATCGGTTGACAAATAATCACCGTTGCTAATTGAGTGATCGGAAGACAAATGAAAAAATCAAAATTGCAATACGGTTCTACTAGCGATGCCTGCGCTGCCGCTGCGGCGAAAGGGTCGGCGCTCATGCTCCGGGAACAGCAAATTGTGAATGAGGTGGAGATTATCCTCCCGGCATCTAAAACCGCGAGATATCGCCTGCATGGGCAAAAGCTTGTCAACGATACCGCTTCCTGCTATGTCATCAGGGGTAGCGGTGATGGCCACGATGTTATCAATGGCGCGAAAGTCCATGTCTCCATCAAGGTTGATTTCTTTACCCCCAGGCGCATCGTTCTCGAAGGCGCACCCTGCACCGGCCAGGCAACCAAGAGTGGGGTGTCGGAGCAGGCGGAAGAAGAGGCGATGAATCCTGCGCCGCAGCCTATGATTTTGGAAGTGGTGAGGGAAGTATTCGCCATGCGCTGCATGCCGACTACTTTAACCGTTACTGTAGGCATACCTGAAGAGGGATAGGAAATAGGCATTTAGTTTCCATACGCAAGCTGTTTTCCATGAACTTTCACTAAATTTTCACCGGACCTGAACCAGCATAAAAATCTTTACAATCCAAGGCTGATATATTATCATTATTTTTTTAATGGAGAGATGTCCGAGCGGCTGAAGGAGCACGCCTGGAAAGCGTGTGTATGTTAATAGCGTACCGAGGGTTCGAATCCCTCTCTCTCCGCCAGATTTAATCTGCATCCAGTTATTGCAGCTAACTCAGCATACGGCACCGGACCGGCTCGTATAGCGGGCAGTCCCCACCGTGCCGGTAAGATAAATACGGCGCTTGCCGCTGATCGCCCATTGCGGATAGAGCTGATAGCTGGGTCCCACGCAACGGAAGGTTATGAATCCCGTCAGGTCCGGAAGGAAGCAGCGGCAGTAACCGACCCCGTGTGCCGTGGGGAAGCCCAGCTATCAGTTGTATCCGCAAAGCCTTTCCGTAAATCTTCCCGCCTTTTCCACAGCAGGTGCAATCAAAATGATAACAGGGCGGCAGGGAAGAGGCGAGGCGGGCATACGCGGGCGCGAAGCAGGTGACTCTTTTGCTTCGCCGGTTGGGCGCATCATGCTGCGCCCCGGCAGCGTTTGATGGCGACTTCGTATTGCCGGCAAACGGATTCTGTATGAGGATGCTTAAGTGTCGTACCTTGTTCTAGCAAGAAAATGGCGGCCTCAGACCTTCTCCGACCTTATCGGCCAGGAGCATGTCAGCCAGACCCTGAAGAATGCAATTGAATCCGGCCGGGTCGCCCATGCGTTCCTCTTTACCGGCGCCAGGGGGGTCGGCAAGACCAGCGCGGCGCGGATACTCGCCAAGGCATTGAACTGCGAGGGGGGGCCGACGCCGGAACCCTGCAATGCCTGTCCCGCCTGCAGCGAAATTACCGCAGGCACCTCGGTGGATGTTTTTGAAATCGACGGCGCTTCCAATACCGGTGTGGATGACATCCGGGACCTGCGTGATACGGTCAAGTATCTTCCGGCCCGCTGCCGTTTCAAGATATTCATCATTGACGAAGTGCACATGCTCTCCACGAGCGCCTTTAATGCCCTGCTGAAGACCCTGGAAGAGCCTCCCGCCCATATCAAGTTCATCTTTGCCACCACCGAACCCCATAAGCTACCCATAACCATTCTTTCGCGCTGCCAGCGGTTTGATTTCAAACGGATTGCGCTGGCGGTGATAGCAAAGCACCTTGGACATATCGTCGCCCAGGAAAAGGTCTCGATAACCGACGCCGGTCTCACCATGATTGCCCGCAAGGGGGACGGAAGCATGCGCGACGCCCTGTCGGTGCTTGACCAGGTGCTCGCCTTTTGCGGTGAACAGGTAAAGGATGAAGAGGTTGTCACGCTTTTGGGAGTAGTTGACCGGCGGCTTCTGCTGGAGGCTTCCCGGGCGGTTTTTGCCAGGGATTGCCGGGCTGCCCTCGATATCGTCAAACGGGTCGATTCTTTCGGATACAATATGCGACAGTTCTGTCAGGAATTGATCGACCATTTCCGTAACATGACCATAATCAAGGCGGTTGGCCCGGCAGCGGACCTCGCGGACCTCTCCGAAGCCGAGCTTAAGGAGATCAGGGAGCAGGCCGCTCCTGCCGAACTGGCCGACCTGCAGCGGCATATGGCGATCCTTCTGAAAGCGGAAAGTGAAATGGCCCATGCAACCTTTCCGCGGCTCGTCCTGGAGATGGCGCTGTTGAAAATGGCCACGCTGGTCCCAGCTGTGCCGGTCAACGAGATTCTGGCACGCCTGAAGGCCCTCGAAGGAATGGGGGAGAGCGGCATGATCGCCTCTCCTCCCCCTTCCTGGGCAAAACCCCCTGCCGGCCACGATGCCTCCCCTGTTTCTCCGGTCATGCCCAAAGCGGCGCAGGTCAAGCCGGTCACGCCGACAACTTCCCGGCCGCATAGTCCGGAAGAGCCCGACAGCCTGGCGGCCCCGGCAAAAGATGACGGGGTCGGCGCGGCGGACCTCTGGCAAGGGTTTGTGGCGTTTGTCAAGGGGAAGAAGCCGATGCTCGCCTCTTCTCTGGAGCATGGCCACCCTCTCCGGGTTTCCGCGACCCTGCTGGAGATAGGTTTTCCAAGCGGTTCTTTCCAGTTGAGCAGTCTTAAGGACGCTGCTGCCATGACGGAGTTGCGGGGGCTGGCAAAGGCCTTCTTCCGGACGGAAACCGTTATCCGACTGGCATCTGTGACAGAAGAGACAGGAGAAGCCCCGGCTACCCTATGGGAAAAAAAAAGCCTTGAAGAGACCAACAGGTTGAACGTGATAAAAGAGGTTGCGAAGAGTCACCCGATGGTGGCTGCGGCGCTGGAGATATTCGGCGGCGAGATCGCGGATATTGGCGAGATGGATGAACCAAAGGTGAAGTAAATTTGCAGATAAGTTTCAAAGTATTCCAACAACTGGAGGGATAGGATGTCGAAAGGTTTAGCGCAGATCATGAAACAGGCCCAGATGATGCAGCTGAAGATGGCGCGATTACAGGAAGAGGCCGCACAGAAAACTGCTGAGGCAACGGCAGGGGGGGGAGCGGTTACCGCGGTGGTGAACGGTAAGAACCAGATCGTTTCCCTCGCCATTAAAAAAGAGGCGGTAGACCCCGAGGATGTCGAGATGCTTCAGGATCTGGTCATGGCGGCGGTAAATGAGGCCCTATCCAAGGTGCAGGCCGAACTGGCCGAACAGATGGGGAAAATTACCGGAGGGATCAGTGTCCCAGGCCTGTTCTGACAGGCGGTCGTTGGCAAACGCCGAACGGAAGTCCCATGCAGGGGCGTAGCATGCCGCGCCCTTACGTATACCTCCCATTGTTTTCTCCGGCTTTCTTGTTATAATTGGAATTCGTCCGGAGTGTCCGGATGGAAACTAATTAATGAAATTGCATCTCCGTATAACGCTGTAGAATATGACCTGTTTGATATTTCCTGCAACCATGGCTTATCATTATCCTGATTACAGGGAACAGGGAGTGAGCTGCATTATAAAGACTAAGCAATTTGAGCGGTTACGTTCAATTTATTTTACCGCGATTTTTTAAAAAAAGGTTATATTTCTTCTATAATTTATGTTACATTTCTCAAAATCATTCACACGGCTTCTCGGGGAACTGAAAAAACTGCCGGGAGTTGGCGAAAAAACCGCCTTGAGGCTCGCCTTTCATCTGTTGAAATCATCCGACTCAGCAAACGCTCTGGCTGAAACCCTCCAGGAAGTTGCCGGGAGGGTGCGCTTCTGTTCCGTCTGCTTCGGCATCACCGAAGACGATCCCTGCTTTATCTGTTCCGGAGATCGGGATGAGAAAATAATCTGTGTGGTGGAAGAGCCCCAGGATTTGCTGGCTGTTGAGCGTAGTCACGCCTTCAGGGGGCGCTACCATGTGCTCCAGGGGGCGTTGTCGCCGTTGAACGGGGTTACTCCCGGGCATCTCAGGATAGCGGAACTTATGAAGCGGCTGGGCGAGGGGAAGACCGGAGAGGTGGTGCTGGCCACCAATTTTTCCGTTGAAGGTGAAGCAACAGCCCTCTATCTGACCAGGCTCATCAAGCCCCTCGG
>JBGPID010000274.1:0-4454 GCA_041484725.1 Geobacteraceae bacterium
GACCAGCTCCACCACCCCGGGATAGGGCTCGACCCCGGCGGCGATGATTCCCTGGAAAGCCGCGCCCTTTTCCCTGACCAGCGCCTGCAGCTCCTCATCCCTGAGGGTCCTCCCCGCTGAAAGGAAGGTATTACGGAACGCATCCCGGTCATCGAAGCCGATGTATAAGCGGAGATACTCCGCCCAGGAGTAGCCAAGCCCCAGAGGAACGAGGATCTCCTGGAATGCCCTGTAGTGGAGCGGTTCCGTGTCAACGATGATCCCGTCGAAATCGAAGATCACTGCTGCCAGCATTCTCACCTCTTTCTTCCTTGCTCAACCCTGCCTTTGCATAGTTACTTCAACAAAAAAAACAGCAACCCGTAAAGAATCACTGTCTGCTGGCCAAATGGTGATCCCAAGGGGACTTGAACCCCTGTTACCGGCGTGAAAGGCCAGTGTCCTAACCGCTAGACGATGGGACCGGAAAAACAGGAAAATGTGAAGGGTGAAGGGTAAAAGGTGAAGGGTGAACGGCAAAGGGTGAAATATTCTGCAAAACCTATGTAAAACCTTTCACTCTTAATACTTCACACTTCACCCTTTGATTTTTGTGGCTGGGGTGCTAGGATTCGAACCTAGGGATGACGGAGTCAGAGTCCGTTGCCTTACCGCTTGGCTACACCCCAAACTTTTATTTCTATAGCAGATAGAGCTGCGTGCGTCAACTCTTTTCGGCATTGATCCGTGCCGCTCCTTCCTCGATGGCCCGTACATTGGCCGGGATAAATTTGTGGTTGCGCTCCGGCAATGCCTCTTTCAGTGCGTCGGTCAATGAGGATATCTCCACCGCTTTTGTCAGTGCCGCATAGGCGCCCACCGCCACCATATTTACCATTCGCGGATCACCCAGTTCCATGGCCATATCGTTCATCGGCAGGAGAATAATCCCTATGTCCCGCCTTAAGAATCGGCTGCTGTCAATCAGCGAGGAATTGATTATGCATGTTCCTCCGGGTCTAGTCCGCTCCCCGTATTTGTCCAGGGACGTCTGGTTCAGGAATATCGAGACCGACGGACTGCCGACGACCGGCGAACTCACGTCACCTTCGGCTATAACCACGGTGCACATGGCTGCGCCCCCACGCTTTTCCACTCCGTAGGAAGGAAAGAAAGAGACGTTTTTCCCCTCGATGATGGCGGCATATGCAAGCAGGTTCCCGGCAAGGAGTACCCCCTGGCCGCCAAAACCGGCAATAAAGACATCATGACGCATGGAATTGCTCCTGTATGGGCGCATGACATGCGCCCCTGCGGCTTGCGGCGCAAACGCCGATCGCCCCTACAATTCGGCGTTGTTCTTGATAACACCCGGCTTGAAATATGCGCAGAGCTCGTTGCCTACCCGTTCATTGGCGGCCAATGCGCTCATCCCCCAGTTGGTCGGGCACGCGGACAAGGCTTCGATGAAGGCGAATCCCTTCCCCTCCACCTGATAGCGGAAGGCCTTTTTTATCTGCCGTTTGGCATCCATCAGGTTTTTTGGAGTGTTGACCGCCACCCGTGCGGAAAACGCCACCCCCTCCAGTTGCGCCAGGAGCTCGGCCATGCGCAGGGGAGCGCCGTCTTTCTCCTGGTCCCTGCCATAAGGGGAGGTGGAGGTCTTCTGCCCTACCAGGGTCGTCGGCGCCATCTGCCCACCGGTCATGCCGTATGTGGTGTTGTTGACGAAGATGACCGTAATATCCTCACCGCGGTTTGCGGCATGGATGATTTCCGCAGTCCCTATGGCCGCCAGGTCCCCATCCCCCTGGTAGGTAAAGACGAAACAATCGGGCCTTGCCCTTTTTACGCCGGTTGCGACCGCAGCTGCGCGACCGTGGGGCGACTCGACCACGTCTATATCGAAATAGCTGTAGAGAAACACCGAACACCCCACCGAGGCAACGCCGATGGTGCGCTTCTGCACACCGAACTCATCTATCGCTTCCGCCACCAGTCGGTGTATCGTCCCATGGTGACAACCAGGGCAGAAATGGGTCTGCACATCCTTGAGACTTTTCGGCCTCTTGAAAACCTGTTGCATATGAATACCTCTTGACAAAAGGCAAAGGGCAAAAGATGTTGGTTTTCCCTTCAGCCTTTTGCCTCAGTAATGCTTCCTGATCTGCTCGAAGAGTTCTTCCGGAGTCGGCAGAGAACCGGTCCCCGGCGGCCTGCCGTAAAAACAGACCTCGACGTCCTTGGCCACGGAGAGCCTGACATCCTCAACCATCTGACCGGTATTCAGTTCGATATCCAATATTTTTTTACAGGATCTCGTGACCTCCGCGAATGCCTTTTCCGGAAAAGGAAAGAGCGTGATGGGACGGAGCAGGCCTACCTTCAATCCCGCCTCCCTTGCCATTGCCACCGAGGTTTTGGCTATCCTCGCCGTGGAACCGAAAGCGGCAATCACGAGTTCGGCATCGGCCGTCTCGAACGCCTCCCAGCGGCACTCCCTTTCTTTCAGTTCCTGATATTTGGCGTGAAGTCTCCAGTTGTGCGCCTCAAGTTCCCCGTCTCCCAGGAAGAGCGACTTCACGACCCGCTGTTCACCGTCACCCTTTCCCCTTACGACCCAATTCTTGTCGGGAAGTATAGTCTCAGGCCTTTCATGGGGAACAAGAGGCTCCTTCATCTGCCCCACCACCGCATCCGCCAGGATCATGGCCGGCATCCGGTAGAGGTCGGCAAGATCAAAGGCAAGCATTGTAAGATCGTACATTTCCTGGATCGACGCGGGAGCGAGGACAATGATATGGTATCCGCCGTGCCCCCCGCCCTTGACGGCCTGGAAATAATCCGCCTGGGAAGGATCTATACCGCCGAGTCCCGGCCCGGAACGGGAGATATTGACGATAACGCCCGGCAATTCCGATCCCGCCATATACGAAATCCCTTCCTGCTTGAGGGAGATCCCGGGTCCGGATGAGGAGGTCATTGCCCGGACACCGGTGGCGGAGGCGCCGAGAAGCATATTGATGGAAGCGATCTCGCTTTCCGCCTGGATGAACTCACCGTTCAACTGTGGTAAAACACGGGAAAAATATTCAGGGATATCATTCTGCGGGGTAATCGGATAGCCGAAGTAATAGCGGCAGCCGGCTTCAACGGCCGCCATGGCTACCGCTTCATTTCCTTTGACAAAAAGACGCTTTGACAAATCATCCTCCAGCACTATCATTCACTGGTAGTATCAATCTCAATCAGCTGCTTATTTGCACCTGCTGTCTTAAATATAAACCTTCCATTCAGAGCCATCATTTGAAAACAATTATAGCGACGTCAGGACACATCTCTGCGCACAGTTTACAGCCGTTGCATTTATCCTGATCGATAATCTTGGCAGGGGTATATCCCTGGAGGCTCAACCCTTCACTCAACACAATCAATTTGCCGGGACACGCAATGGTGCATAATCCGCACCCCTTGCACCTCTCCTCGTCAATCTCAATTCTCGGCATATTTGATCTTCCCCTGATTCTAATAATGCCAGCTAGTTACCATTTTGAAACAAAACTATCAGAAATTACATAGTTCAGTCAATATTTATTATTTCTTGCGGTTATTTTATTTTTGTACTTGATTTTGTGAGTTTATACAGTTAAATAGTACATAAACGAATTACACAATCATTATTGCACTACAAAGGAGGATCACTAATGGCTGCAACATTATTGGAACTGACCACCGACATTGTTACATCACATGCATCTGTATCAGCAATGTCTACAGAGGATCTGATACAGGAAATTCAGAAAGTCTACAGTACTCTTCAGACTCTGGAGAAGGGAGAGACGGAAATCAGTGCCGCCACGGAAACAAAAGCTCCGGTTTTAAGCCTGAAAAAGGCATTCCAGGCTGATCAGGTATTCTGCATGGTCTGCGGCAAGGGTGGCATGAAGACATTGGCACGCCATCTTGCCCAGGTGCACGGTCTGAAACCGGGTGAATACAAAAAACAGTTCGGCATTCCCAGCAGCCAGGCATTGACGGCAAGAAACTTCTCTGAAGCAAGAAGGAAAATGGCCCAGGATCGGGGCCTTGCGGAAAATCTTGCAAAAGCGCGGGAAGTAAGGGCGGCCAAGCTCAAGGCGAAAAAATCTCCGCCCGAAAAGATTGTCAAGGCGGCCAAGCCGGCCAAACCCGTAAAGGTGAAGGCCGCGCCGAGGAAAAAAGCATAACCCATCACCGCAGACCGGCCCCGCGGTAGTTATGGGGGAGTCTCCTCCTTTTGCAGGGGGATAAAGCCGCTTATCCGTAAGCGACTTTATTGATTGCAGCCATAATAATAAAAGGGTTTACGGTATTTTCCGTAAACCCTTCATTTACTAGATGGTGGAGCTGAACGGGATCGAACCGATGACCTCTTGAATGCCATTCAAGCGCTCTCCCAACTGAGCTACAGCCCCATTCAAGGAGTCTCTTTATAA
>JBGPID010000275.1:0-4449 GCA_041484725.1 Geobacteraceae bacterium
ATGATATCCTCGGCGACCTCAATCGACCTGATGCCGCCGACCACCATGACCGGGCAACCGACATTGTTTTTGATCGACGCGGCAAGCGGCAAGTTATAGGCCTCCTGCGCCCTGGTTGCGATACCCTGCCTTATCGGGCCATGGTCCCCCGAGGCGGGTGTTCCGCCGCTCACCTCGATGGCGTCTATCCCCTCCCTGTCGAGCGCCCTTGCCGCCCGCAGGGCATCCGCCAGTTCCAGCCCCCCTTCCACGTTGTCGGCGCCGTTGAGTTTGACCAGCACCGGAAAATCATTCCCCACGGCACTCCTGACACACCGGTAGACCTCCATGAGGAAGCGGCAACGATTCTCCACGCTGCCGCCGTAGATATCGCTTCTCCGGTTGGTGAGAGGCGAAAGGAACTGGTTGATCAGGTAGCCGTGCGAGGCATGGAGCTGCACTGCGTCAAAACCATATTCCCTGGCACGCGCCGCCCCTGCGCCGAAGAGCGCAACGAGCTCGGCGATATCCTCATGGAGAAGTTCCGCCGGGATTTCCGGAAACTGCTGGAGTGCTACCGCGGAAGGGGCCACCGGCTGGCTGCCGATGGTTTTGGCGCTCGTCTGGCCGCCGGCATGGACCAGTTGCATGCAGATGCTCCCCCCATGGCCACGGACAGCGGCCGTCAGGTTCTTCATCGCTTCGGCAAAGGCGTCGGTATGGATTCCCATCTGTCCCGGCAAGCCCTTACCGTCCGGACGGATAAAGGTGAAACTGCTGATGATCAGACCAACCCCTCCCCTGGCAAGGTCTGCGTAACACTCCGCCAGCTTCCGCGTCGGCCGGCCGTCCGGCTCGCACATCCCCTCCCAGGTGGCTGAGCGCACCAGTCGGTTGGACAAGGTCATTCCGTTTATTTCCGTTTCTTCAAATAACCTGCTCATGGCTTTCCTCCCTGAAAAAAGATAAATCAGAATAACTCGTAAAAAACCCCAGTTCCCAATTTATGCACCCGCATCAGGTTGGTGGACCCCCTGGCTTCCAGCGGCACCCCCATTGTGATCACAACCACGTCCCCTTTTCTGAAACCTTCGGCAAGAAGTGTTTTCTCCACTTTCGCGATCTGCTGGTTGGTTTCAGAGAGTGAGCCGACCGGCCGCGTTTGCACCCCCCAGTAGAGGGCGAGACGCTGTCGGATTTCGCGCGACGGGGTAAAGGCAATGATCGGCAGATGTGGCCTGAATTTGGCGATGAGGGCGGCGGTACTGCCGGACTGGGTAAAGACCACGATGGCCTTGGCCTTGAGGCTGGATGCAGCATGGCATGCAGCTTCGGCCACCGCCTCGGCAATATTGCCGCTGTGCGCTTCACGGCCGGCCGGCGCGCGCAGCGGTTCGGAGCGCTCGATATCCCTGGCCACCTTGACAATGGTCCTGACGGACTCCACCGGGAATTGACCGGCGGCGGTCTCCACGGAGAGCATGACCGCATCGGTGCCGTCAAGAATCGCATTGGCCACATCCGACGTCTCCGCCCTGGTCGGGCGGGAATGGCTGATCATCGATTCGAGCATCTGGGTGGCGGTAATCACCGGCTTCCCCGCGGCGTTGCAAGCGCGGATGATCTTTTTCTGGATGAGCGGCACCCGTTCCGCGCTGATTTCCACTCCGAGGTCGCCGCGCGCCACCATAATACCGTCGGCTGCCCTGAGAATCGCCTTGAAGCTGCGGAGCGCCTCGGGCTTCTCAATCTTGGCGATCACCGGCACATTCATATCGTGTTCGAAGATGATCCGCTTCAGTTCCTCTACGTCGGCGCTCTTGCGGACAAAGGAAAGGGCAATGAAATCCACCCCCATCCCCAGACAGAATTCCAGGTCCTCCCGGTCCTTCAGGGTGAGGGAGGGGCTTGACACAGGCACGCCGGGGAGGTTGATACCCTTGAGGTCCTTCAGCACCCCCCCCTCGACAACCGAACAATGGACGCGATTCCCTTTGACGCCAAGTACCTTCAGCTCTATCATGCCGTCATCCATGAGGATCCGCGAGCCGGCTTTAACGTCGTGGGGGAGTTCCCGATAAATTGTGGAGATCAGGCCCGGACGCCCGATGATCGCATCGGTGGTGATGTCGAGCAGTTCCCCCTTGGCCAGTGGAAGCGCGCCGTTTTCCATCCGGCCGGTTCTGATTTTAGGCCCCTGCAGGTCGGCAAGTATACCGATAGCCTTGTCGTGGCGCTTCGCCAGCTGTCGCACCGTTTTGATAATCCGCCTCTTTTCCCCATTGGAGCCATGGGAGAAATTGAGGCGGAAGAGATCCACACCCGCTTCCATCAACTGCTCGATCATTGCGGCGGAAGAGCTTGTCGGTCCCAGAGTGGCAATAATCTTTGTCTTTCTGGCTGATTTAATAACCATTTCCGTTCATCGATGATGAAAGTGCCCCGTGCGCCCTTTATGGGCCTCATCGGGAGACTTGTGACAGTCGAAGCATTTCAGGTCATCCACTTTGCGCAGTTCCAGGGAGGAGGCGGGCTGATCGGCTTTGGGCATGTTGTATTCCGTGGTTTGGAAATAATCCCGGTTCCGCTCATCGTGAAGGATGGGGGCCTGGTAAACCATTTTCCAGTTGGAGTTGATCGGGACCGCATGGCACTGTTCACATCCCCCGGGCGGAGGGATTGCCTGCCAGGCCGTAAACATGGCACAGCCGCATAAAAGGAGGAAAACAGTAAAGATGCAAGAGTAAATTAAGCTTTTGGCCATGGGAAATCCTTTCAGCTTGAGGGAGGTAGAGTCGGTCTCAGGCGATTTAATAAATCATAACATAAAGAAAGAGCAATAACAAACCGCAATGATTAAGCAAGAGTTCGACAGTCGGTGTCTTAAGGCGAAATAAATTTATTCGCCGTTGCTGTCCTGCCGGGTAATTTTATAATAATCCTTAAACAATTTGGATTTTATTCCGATACGGAGAATAAGTGATCCCATGAAAAAACAGTCGGCATTTCCGGCTCCGGCTTATCCGCTGAAATATCTGATGGAAAACATTTGTCATATGTTCACTAAATCTTTGGCATTATGTTATATTTAGTCAAGTTGAACCATCATAAGCTAATTCCGGGGTGGATGGTATGAAATACAAACTTCTCATTCTCGACGATGAACAGGTCATCCTGCAGATGCTGAAAACCTGTTTCAAGGAGGATATCGAGCTTTTCCTGGAAACGGAAAGTGACGCCGCTCTCCGCTGCATCGCGGCAGAGCGCCCCAATGTGGCCATCATCGACATAAATCTCCAGGGCAAGTCCGGGCTGGAGGTGCTGAAGGAGGCAAAAAAGATTGACCCGGGTCTCGCGGTGATCATAGCTACCGGATGTGGAACGACCCAGACGGCCATAGAGGCGATGAAGCTCGGCGCCTACGACTACCTGACCAAGCCTTTCGACATCAAGAAGATGCAAGGTATCGTAGGTAAGGCCCTGGAATGCAACCTCCTGAGCAGAAAGGTCCGCTATACCAGGGAATCGGACGTCATATCCGCCGAAGAGTCCGATACCGATATCATGATCGGCTCTTCGCCGGAAATGATAGAAATCTGGAAGATGGTGGGTAAGGTCGCCGATTCCGATGCAACCGTGCTGATCCAGGGAGACAGCGGCACCGGCAAGGAACTTCTGGCCCGCGCCATCTACAATAACTCGCGTCGTCGGAATCGTTCCTTCCTCGCGGTCAACTGCGCCGCGCTGCCGGAAAATCTCCTGGAAAGCGAACTGTTCGGCCATGAGAAGGGTGCATTTACCGATGCCCATAGCCGACGTATCGGCAAGTTTGAACAGTGCACCGGCGGCACCATTTTCCTCGACGAAATAGGCGAAATGAGCCCGGCCAATCAGGGCAAGCTTTTGAGGGTTCTTGAAAACCAGGAATTCGAAAGGGTGGGGGGGAATGAGACCATAAAAGTGGACGTCCGCATCATAGCCGCTACCAACAGGAGTCTGATCAGCGCCGTAAAGGATAAGAGCTTCCGGATGGACCTTTTTTACCGTCTGCGTGTTGTCTCTTTTTACCTTCCCCCCCTCCGGGATCGCGTCGAAGATATCCCCCTTCTGGTGAATCTGTTCGTGAACATGTTTTCCAGGAAATACGCGAAAAAGATCAAGGGAGTGGCGCCCGAGGCGCTGGATATGCTGATCTCCCACCATTGGGAAGGAAACATCCGGGAGTTGAAAAATGTGATAAATTCCGCGACGGTATTCTGCAAGGGTGAGATACTCATGCCCGAGGATTTCGAGTCTCTTCACCAGTCCAAGGCCGGAAAGAAAGAGATCTGTCTGGAGGGAATAGTCGATGATTACTATACGGTTTTCTGGAACATACTGGAGCCGATGTTCGACAGGGTCTGCCTGAAAAACAGGGGGACCGTCTATGACAACATCAACATGGGGCTGGAAAAGGCCCTCATTCACATG
>JBGPID010000276.1:0-4443 GCA_041484725.1 Geobacteraceae bacterium
AGCAGGAACGCAACGGTCCGGTCGAGACTGTGGCGGATGTTGCGATAGAGAAGCGCCCCGCAGCGGCGGCAGCGGGCCGCGCCGCCGGGAGAAAGCACGACCTCGCGCTGGAGCAGGTCGCACTCGCGGCAGGCGATGACCGGAGCGGAATGAATCTTCATTCGCTCGGTGGAATCACCGGGTACTTGGTCAATGGGGGTCATCGATACACTTCCGGTAAAGTTGATCTGTCCGACGCGTAACGGGGTCGCGGACGGGTCTGACTGAAATTTTAATACGAATTTTTCACTTGTCCATCCGGCTATCGCAGAATTGATGGGTAATTGCTTATTTTTTTATGATTTCCGACGGGAATCCCCCCGGAAGGCTTTATTCATCAAGACGTCTCGAAATGTCCGCACCTTCATCAAATAAGTTCACGAAGGAACTCGAATAAAGACATGCCATTGTAAAGGGTGGACCGGGGGCCCCCATGGGCGTCTCTCCTTAACAAGACATGTGGTGGCGGGGATGCGCATAGTTCTGCTGACATTGATCTTTGATAACAATCAGGCGTTCTGATATACTTCCTTGAAAATAGATGGCGCAGGTGAGGTTGTAGTACTGGACGATGATATAACTTGTTGGAAAAGAGCCATTGACAAACTTGCATAGCCTTTTACATTTATACCATATACCCCACACAGCAAATATTCTTGTCTGGAAGGAGAGGAAACCATGCCGACCTACGAATATCTTTGTAAAAAATGCCGCAATGCATTTACACTTCTGATAAGCATGTCAGAACACGACAAAGGAGGGATAACTTGCCCTTCATGCAAAGGGTTGAAAGTTATCCAGCAATATACCCCTTTCTTTGCAAAGACGAGCAGGAAAAGTTGACTGGCTCAGCCTCCTTCCGCCCAACTTTGCGCCGCCCTCCCACCCTCCACGGGGGTCAATCAGTAAATGGCCGGTTTGACCTAGGAAGGGACAAGGGGGATGCTGTTATCTATTTATCTATTTAGTTTCCATCCGGAAACTCCGGATGGAAACTATCTAAATAGAGTCTGTTGCGGGGAGTTATTACGGACTCGATTTTTCTACTTCATCAATCATTAAATCCGCATAACAATGGGTGTACGGTAAGCATATTACAATGTGATTAAATGTCGAGACTCTGCTGTTTCCGGAAGTGTATGGCGGCGCGGAGGAAGAGGGCCAACCATTATCTGTTTGACTTTCATCCCCTGCTCTGATAAAAATTTCCTATAATATATAAATAGCTGATCAACCAGGTGCTCCGCCGAAAGGCCGGAGATAATAGGGAAGGGGGTGCGATTCCCCCGCTGTCCCGCAACTGTGAACGGTGATGAAAGCCGCAACTATGCCACTGGTTAACTGAAAACGAGGCTTTTTCGTACTGGCAAGGAACATGAACCGAGGCACGGAGACGTACGAATGGTACGTCGCACAAGCCGAGGTGAAATGTGACACAGCCAGGTCGAAAAGGGCCGTTTTCATACGGGAAGGCGCGGCGAGTAAGTGGACCCGTAAGTCAGGAAACCTGCCCGGTTGACATTGCATCGACCTCCTAAGGAGAGGCGCCGAGGCCCGGAATCCAAGTTTCCATTTTCGAACCCCGTCTCTTTTTTTGAGGCGGGGTTTTTACATGTCAGAAATCATCTTCATCACCGGGGGGCCAGGAACGGCAAGAGCCGCCTGGCGGAAGAGTTGGCGCAGCGCTCCGGGGCGCTTCATCTGGACGGCCTGACCGAAATAGACAAAAGCAGCCATGAGGCCAAAGCGAAAACCAGAAGCGATAAATATGATGATTTTGCAGATTCTGAACATAGTACCCTCCCTTTCCGGTGGGGGAGGGGGGAATGACTTTTGCCGAGTTATTAAATTTTACCGTCTTAAATATAAGGAGGTTGGATGAAAACACAGATCGAACTTGCCCGCGAAGGTATCCTCACCGAGCAGATGACCGCCGTTGCCAGGGCGGAAGACGTGCCACCGGAATACATCCGTTGCATGGTGGCGGAGGGGAAGATCGTCATCCCTTGGAACCAGAACCGACGGCCACGTGCAGTCGGCATCGGCAAAGGCCTCAGCACCAAGGTAAACGCCTCCATCGGCACCTCCTCGGACATCATTGACTATAACGCTGAAGTGAAAAAGGCACGGGCCGCAGCGGAGTCCGGGGCCGACACACTGATGGAACTCTCGGTGGGGGGCGACCTTGACCGGGTACGGCGCGAGGTGATCTCCGCCGTCGACCTCCCCGTGGGGAACGTCCCACTTTACCAGGCATTCTGCGAAGCGGCCCGCAAATACGGCGATCCCAACCGTCTCGATGAGGAGATGCTCTTCGACCTGATCGAAAAACAGTGCGCGGACGGCATCGCCTTCATGGCGGTCCACTGCGGTATCAACCTCTACACCATCGAGCGGCTCAGAAAACAGGGCTACCGTTACGGCGGGCTTGTTTCCAAGGGGGGCGTCTCCATGGTCGCCTGGATGCTCGCCAACAACCGGGAAAACCCGCTATACGAGCGGTTCGACCGGGTGGTTGCGATCCTGAAGAAATACGACACGGTCCTGTCCCTCGGCAACGGCCTGCGGGCCGGTGCCATCCACGACTCCTCCGACCGGGCGCAGATCCAGGAGCTTGTCATTAACTGCGAACTGGCTGAGATCGGCCGGGAGATGGGTTGCCAGATGCTGGTCGAGGGGCCGGGCCATGTGCCGCTCGACGAGATTGCGGGGAACATCCAGCTGCAGAAACGGATGAGCGGCGGTGCGCCTTACTACATGCTCGGCCCGATTGCCACCGACGTTGCCCCCGGTTTCGATCACATCACCGCGGCCATCGGGGCTGCGCAATCCTCCCGCTTCGGCGCCGACCTCATCTGCTACATCACCCCGGCCGAACACCTGGCGCTCCCCAATGAGGAGGATGTGCGCCAGGGAGTAAAGGCGGCCAAGATCGCCGCCTACATCGGCGACATGAACAAGTACCCGGAAAAAGGACGGGAACGGGACCGGCAAATTTCCAAGGCGCGGCGCGACCTCGACTGGGAGAAACAGTTCAGCCTCGCCCTCTACCCCGACGACGCCCGCGCCATCCGCGCCAGCCGCACCCCCGAGGATGAAGCGACCTGCACAATGTGCGGTGATTTCTGCGCATCGCGGGGGGCGGGGAAGTTGTTTGCGGGGGACCTGCGCGGAGACAAGCTATAATTAGGAAAGCAGTTATAGGGAACCCCGTTCATAATCCGCTTATCACTCTAAGATTTTGAGGCCCCGTGCAAAAGCTTGCGTTGACAATTCTCCTTCTTACAATCACCACCCCCGCTTATGCCATGCATATTGCCGAGGGGATACTCCCTTTTAACTGGGCTGCCGTCTGGTTTGCGGCCGCGCTCCCCTTCCTGGCTCTGGGGCTCAAGCGGCTGAACAGCCTTTCGCAAGATGATCTTTCTTTCAAACCGCTTGTCGGGCTGATGGCGGCAGTGGTGTTCGTCATCTCCTGCATGCCGATTCCGGTCCTCACCGCCGGCACCTGCTCTCATCCGTGCGGCACCGGGATTGCCGCGATCCTCGTCGGTCCGCTGGTTAGCGTGGTGATCAGCGCGGCGGCGCTTCTCATCCAGGCCCTTTTCCTTGCCCATGGCGGGCTCTCCACCTTGGGCGCGAACATCGTCTCCATGGGGGTGGTGGGCTCCTTTGCCGGATACTTCACCTTCCGCGGGCTCCGGATAATGGGGGCGAATCTCGGCGTGGCCGGATTTTTCGCCGGGCTTTTCACCGACTGGGCAACATACCTTGCCACATCGGTCGAACTGGCTGCGGGGATCCGTGGGGATGCGCCGTTCTGGCCCCTGTGCGGCAAAATGGGGAATCCCGCTGGAGTTTTTTGAAAGCGCCCGGCTGAATACGGTAGATGCGCCGTCTCCCGCCTCGCCCCATGCCCTGGAGGCGACGCCTTACAGCCCCTGTCGTTTTCGGCCTGGCGCGGCTCGGTCCGGCTCATGTACGGCGCAGAGGCGCTCCTGCTTGTGGGCTGGCTGGCAATCTCAAGGGTCTTTATTAAGTGAAAGATAGTACGAAAACTAATTTCGATCATGGCGGCAACGTGTTCGCTGTTGCCCGCTCGCTGGGCGTTTCGCCCGAGGAGATCCTGGACTTTTCGGCGAGCATCAACCCTTGCCGGACTGAACAACCGTTATTTCCGGGTGGCGGTGCGCGGCAGGGAGGAAAATGACCGGTTGCTTGCCGCGCTTGCGGCGGCAGTTTCGTAAACCCTGTTAAGGAATTGCATTTTTTATCAACTGAAATACCCGGTGTAACAACAAATCCTTGGAGCAATTTAACAGAATCGATACTGAAAAAAGAGTGTCATATGAAAATAATGCCTGAAAAATCTTTCGCAAAAAAAGGTCATGTTTACCTGATCGG